>CANETI010000088.1 GCA_947440715.1 Planctomycetota bacterium
ACTCACTCATGGCAGCACGGGTAATATCAGCGTGCGTACCGAGCGCGGTTGGTTACTAACGCCGACGGGATCAAATTTAGGACAGTTAGATCCAGCAAGTTTGTCTTTGATGGGTTGGGATGGTCAGCATTTAGCCGGCGATAAACCATCAAAGGAATCTTTCTTACATTTAACCATGTACCAGGAAAGCGAAAAGAATGCCGCCGTAGTTCATCTACATTCATTGCATTCTGTCGCAGTATCGGTGCTTGCTGATATTAATCCTGACGACGTGCTGCCGCCGTTGACGGCTTATTATGTCATGCGCATCGGACGTTTACCGTTGGTGCCTTATTATGCCCCAGGAGATCGCGCGCTGGCGGACGCCGTGCGTGGTTATGCGGGTCAACATCATGCCGTGTTGCTCGCCAATCATGGTCCAGTGGTAGCAGGTTCGAGTTTATCCGCCGCCGTGGACGCCGTGGAAGAATTAGAAGCAACGGCAAAATTATTTCTCTTATTGCAAGGTTTGCGCACCCGTCCTTTAAACCAAGCACAGTGCGATGATTTGCGTCACCGTTACCCAACCTGAGAGCGAAGGAAATTACTATGTTTGTCGTGGTCGTTGAATTTAACATTAAACCAGCTCATCAAGATGACTTTATGCAAGCGATGGTCGCCAATGCGCAAGCATCGTTGCAGCTTGAAGACGGCTGCCACCATTTCGATGTCGATGTATCGATTGATAATCCCAACTTAGTTTTTTTGTACGAAATCTACGATGACCGTGCGGCATTCGATACGCATCTGCAATCAGAACATTTCATTAGTTTTAACTCGACGGTAACGAACTACGTCGCGAGTAAACAGGTTCGTTTCTTTAATCGCGTTTCTGGATAGCTGGCGAGTAGTTAGCGCTTTTTAGCTAGCGCTTTTTGCCCGCCAATTGTCGATAATAGGCCCGTACTAAATGATTATTGGGAGCGAGTACATAGGTTGTGCACAAAATGCGATAAACTTCGCCACGAGTAATTTTCACTTTATGCTTTGGATTAAGTAATTGCGGATCGCGTTCGGCTTTATGGAGGGTGCGAACGGCAAAAAATAATGGAGTTAAGCAAAACAGGCGAATGCGATACGCGCTGCGTGGTAGTGAGGTGCAATATTCGAGTGCATCCTTGAGGTGCCGCTTTGCCTTGGCAATCAACAGCGACATGACCAATTCGGATTGACGCGTCGCATTGGGATCAAGTAGTTGTTCAGGCGTGGTGCCAACTAAGGAACATAATTGACGTGGCACGAAGCTCCACCCACGTTGACGATCATCGGCGACATCTTTAACGATATTGGTTAGCTGCAGCCCTAATCCAAAACTAGTAGAGAGTGCTTTGAGTTTGGTGTAATGGCGTTTGGTTAAGCGAGGATGGTGCAGCTTAAATAATTCCGTCAGTAAATGACCGACGGTCCCCGCGACGTAGTAACAATAACGATCTAATTCATCTAGGCTGGCCAGCGCTTCCAAATGATCAGGACGGGCGCGGGAATGAATGCGGGCAAACTGTGCCATACCATCGCACATTTCTTGTACCCATGGGCGAATGGCATCGCGTTGATCGCGGTCTAATCGGCGAAATTCGCGCAGAGAAATATCGGCGCGTGAAGTCAGGCATTCATCTGCGGTGCGTTCAGCGGCGAAGGCAGCAATTAATGGACCTGCATCTGGTCCGCCTTCCGTAAGGCAGGATTTAAAATGCGCGAGCAATCGCTCCTTATCATCGACCGATAAATCGGCAGTGTCTTCAATGGTGTCAGCAATACGGCAGAGCAAATAGGCAATGAGCACCGCATTTTCAACCCGTGGCGGCAGTAAACGAATGCACGCGGCAAAGGTACGTGAAACCTTGGGCAACATCTCGCGGCAAAAAATGGTATCAGGTGTGAGTTCAGTCATGGCGTCTGTTCGTCATGGCGCAAAAGAGATCGCTCGAGGCCATAATATTTTTCCACCGATTTCACGGATGGTGATGAGCGCTAATTCCATACCATCTTGCTGTCGGCTGCGAAAGACGGTGCCGTTATTGTCGCACCACAGGGTTGCGACAGTGCGATTATCAACCTGCATTAGGACGCGCAGTAATGATAAATGACCTGCGACGGTGGTGACCGATTCATGCGGTTCGACCGTATAGATGGCGGTAACGGCATTCAATTTAAGCGAGGTGAAATCGGGGCTGACCATACGTGAGGTAAATCGATCGCCGGGTATTAACCCAGGGGGGAGCGTGACAGCAAAGTCATTACCGTTCGAGACGTCGGATTTAATATCTGGTCGTACAAAAGCGGTTGGGGTACCGTCATCCATGGTATAGGTGCCAGTAAAACCCGCTTCTGTAACGATACCTTCGCCGGTTGCTTCTAGCCCAAGAATATTGCCGCTGCCTTTAAGTCCGACTAAGCGGTGTTTCGTGTCCAAGAGTTCGGTCATGCTGACATGCATTTGCCGCGAACTTTTTTCACTGAGTGATGGTATTAAGGTGATACCGGGAGCGAGTAAGGCTAAATCATCAAGGTGAACAATGGTTTCTAATTCAAAGCCATTTTCATTGCGTTGAAAAGATATTGTACATTCACCAATGCGTTGGTGCTTTGCTGAAGAAGTTCGTTGTAAATTATAGACATAAGTGCGCCCGAGATTGGCGGCGAGCGCCGTAGCAAAGGCATTGCGTTCGGTCAGTCCTAATCCTGGGGCAGCATGCTTTACGATGTGGAAAATAAAAAAAGATGCCCACCCTGCGACGATTATAAAACGTATCATTGCGCCAATACTCATCGCGGATTAGTTCCTTGAGGAGCATTGAGTTCGTTCAATGGTTTTGCGTCACCGCCGCCAACGGACATGGAGAAACCAATGCCAAAGCGACGGTCATAAATAAATCCATTAGCATCACGTAACATTTCAAAGGTCAGGGTCAAATCGCCATCGACCATTCGTCGAGTTAATTGTGCCATCCATTGATCAATGGCATCTCCTCCTGGACGAAAAGTGACGTCACCATCAAAGCGGTAACGATTGGCAATCACGCTCAGACCTGGGCGATGCTGCCAAATAGCGGAAGCCGTGGACGATTCGGGAATAAGCGAGCCATTGTAACGCACGGCCATATAACGGGTCGGTACCCAACTGGTGCCTAAATCGAATGAGCCAAAGCGTTCGGGTTGCGCATTATAGACGAATGAGCCGTTAATGGTCCATGATGCGATGGGTGAGCCTTCGACATTGCCCGTGACATCGTACAGCGTCGAATCGGCTAAGCGCTGGTTACCCAGGTCATCGGTGTAATAGCGGTCATCGATTCGCAGGCCCCACCGTGCGACAGCGGCGGCTCTAAATAATGTTCGCGTGCTATTAATACTGGTGTCGAATCCAGCCGTAGCGAAATGACGATTTTCAATAAGCGAGTCGCGTGAATCACCAAAGCGCCAGGCATTAAGCGTGTCGCCTTGCCCTTTTTCGTACCATTCAACGCCAACCCGTGGCGTAAACGTATGCGATAGTCCACCGTCTAAATCGCCAATAAATCGAGTGCGTAGGCCGCCGGTGAGCAATGGCACGAGGCGCGTTTGATCTTCCAATAAATCCGTGCCGCCAAAGCGAGCATCTTGGTAAGCTAAACCAGAAATACCTCCACCAAGATCAATACCGAGCGGACCAAACCATTTCATGGCTGCCAATTGCGTTTCGTACGAGGTCCGAACGGCGGCATCATCATACCGGCTATTTTCTAGACTTTCGCTCCAGAGTGCACCGCCGACATGCAGGGGACCCGCGATGTGCGTCTGGGGCAGCGAAATTTGTACGCCCCATAAGCGGTCAGTGAGTAATTGTTCGGTGTTCGCTCGTTGTTCGGTATCGAGGGTAATGGTACCGAGTGATGTTCCCCAGGTACCGGTTACACCACGTCGTGCGAAAGGACGATGCTCTAAGTCATCTCGTAAATAATCAGCGCGAAAGCGATCATCCCATGGACGTGCGGCGTCGCCTGGCATGGGCGGATCAGCGTCCGGTAATGACGCCCAGCGGGCATAGATCGCCCCACCAAGGCCATGTAATTGTTGTTCTAAATCAACGACACTGGCTTCGCGTGTTGTGACGTTTTGTAGCTCGTCGCTGCCACCCATGACGATTTCATTAGGACTGGTATAATAAGATGCCTGTCCATGACCATAGGAACTTTCCCAGGTGCCTTTTGCACCCCAGGCTTCGCCCGTGCGTGAATAAGCATCCCCACGTAATTCGATCCGCGGATGCCAGTCCCATATCTCACGAAAGCTCGTGCCAACCCAGCCGCGCACATAAAAACCCAGGCGTCGTTGTTTGCCGCCTTCGTATCGCGTCCACGGATAATCGTAGACGAAGTCGCGATACATATACGGCAACCAAAAGACGGGAACGTCGGCAGCGCGTATCGTGGCATTAACCACTTCGATACCACTGACCTGTTTTTCAAAACCAGCGCGATCTTTTGCCGGGGTTTCACGTAAATAAACTCGCGCTGATCCGGCACCAATACCCGCGATGCCACCGTGACCAGCAATGGCTTTAACGCCTTCGAAACGCAACACGGTGCGATCTAAATGCACTCGTTCGGCAGAAATGGTGATGCGTCGCCCAGCGTGTTCGATAAATGCTTCAACGTTCCAAGCATCGCCACTTTGTGCATTGGGGTGCAAACCCAAACGATCTGCATGTAAACGAATTCCACCCATCACCATGACGACTTTACCGCTGGCGTAGAGTTCATCATTTTTCTGATGATAACGCAGCGCATCGCCAATCAGGACGCGATCACCTAAGCGTACGACGAAGCCACGTGGGGCGACCATTGAACCGTCTTTGGCTAATTCAAGAGACGGCGCTTCAATGCGCGGTGTAACTATCTCGTCGGACTTGGTGAGCGATGGTAAAATCGACGATTCGGCTGCTGCAAGCTGCGCCAGCAAGCCAACTAACGGTAGACATCGTGCGATACGGTGGAGAGGCATCATTACAGCGCGGATATGGTGCGCCCAAAGCGGGATGAGGCTAGAGGGAGAAACTGGCGCTTGGCTGGTTGACGGGGTAATGGCAACCACCGGCAGGCCGCGTGGCAAATGAGTTCACCCGAGTGGATATTGCTCTAAATCTGCGGTGGTCAGCTTGCCCTACAACTCGCGGACTATCAAATCTCGCGCGACGGAACGCGTCAATGGTCCAACGCGACGACCGAGCACGGTGATATAAAATGTGCGCTCGATCGAATCACTCGTGGGTGTCGTGATTGGAGATGTTGGTGTAACGGAAGCACTAGGCGCTGCGTGAGCGGGCGTGTGCAATGTCGTGGCTTCGTTATCATGATTGACGTTGAGATCTGCCGCTCGAAATACGGCAGTTGGGCGACGAGGTTCTTCAGTACGAAGCGCCGTGGCTTTCACTTTGACACCGGGATGTGGTACCAACGCATCCGTTTTTGTCAGCGCGTCAGAACCTGGTTCAGGTTCCCATTCTTTTCCCGTGCGGCGTTGCGCCTCATTTTCAGCGGCTTGATCACCGGGACCATCCGGTAAGGACATTTGTTCAAGATGAGCACTTTCGTCGGATTCTGCTGAGTCGGGCGTAACCGCTTCGGTATCTGCTTCACCAGCCGATTCATTGATGCTGGTCTTATTGCCTAGGACGGGCGCCATTTCAGCAGCAAAAATATCATCAACGGTCATCGACGTTGAACCGGCAGCGATGACGGCACCTTTGGCGATGGGTACCGTGCCAACAATTTGTTCGCCATTGAGGGTGCAACCGTTGGTGCTTAATAAATCAACGACTTGCCAGCGATCACCTGAAAATTCCAGCGCACAATGTTTGCGCGATAACTTCAAATCAAGAATACGAATTTCGCACCCTGAACCCCGACCGATATGATAGCGGCGGCCAGGTTTCAGGTAGTACGAATCAACTTCACCGTCAGGGCGTTGGTGCTGCAGTCGCAAAATCATCGCGATCTCCAAGGGGAAGCACCATCGTTGGCACTAGCACGCAAGGCAAGTGTCCTGATTCGCTTCATTGGGGGGTGTAGCACTGTCCACACGCAGCAAAAAAGTTGATTGGTAGAGTGTAAGGCTTTGACCGTCGGGATACCTAATGCCATCCACTAATGGATCTAACCGATAGCTCCAGCTGATTGTGTATCGAGTCCTCACAGGGGGTCGCCGATCTAACACTTCCCGTTACGTCAAGGCAGCCTACGTTGTCCGTCTATGATGCGCGTCGATGTCGATTTTGCCATGCCACTCGATAAACCAGCCAAATTGCGGTTTATGTTGGCAGTAGCCACATTAGCCAAATGCCGGCGCGTTCGCTTTGTTCGCGGCGATCGCGGCGCGGCCATTCTCGGCGAAGCTCTGAGCGCTCGCAGCGCGGAACTGGCATTAAAAGAACACGGTTTTGAACCCGAAAGCGTCAAGAGTAGTTTAGATCCCGACGAAGACATGCGCGCCGACGATCCACCAGAAGTGATGAACGGACCGGAACAAGTTCGGGCAATTGGGCGATAAGCGGTAATTGGGCGTTCGGCAAAGTCGCGAAATAATATTATTGATGGGGCGCTTAATTTTAGGCTTCTCTGGACAAATTCACCGTCATCGATTCCGCATCAGCGGCGATGGTGATTGGTGACTAATGTGTCACTTATTATAATTGAATAGTCGTTGGATAATAATTCACCCTCGCTACCGGTGAGGGCGAATTAACAATAATAGCTAGATGATGTCTTGGTTGAGTGGAATATTGCGACTAGGCGACATTACCCAGGTCGGTTCCGGGTCATAGCACACCGAAAGTAAACACAGCCCACAGGCAGGCGCTTGCTGTGCGCTTGCTGAGGTGGTTTTCCCTGCCAGCGCTTCGGTTAAATCTTGGGCGCGACAAGTTCCATGCGCTACGGCGACCATCGCGCCGACTAAACTACGAACTAAACGATAGGTAAATCCAGCGCCCGTTACTTCGCAGTGCAATAAATCGCCGTGTGCACTCCACGCGACGCGGTGAATATCACGAATAAGGTCACCGTCGCTTTGCCGAGTTTCACCGCGTTTAACAAAGCCACACCAATCACGTTTCCCGGCAATGCCTGAGCTTGCGGAAATTAATTTAGTCACATCTAGTCGATAGGGCGGTCGCCAAGCATAACGCGCCATAAACGGATCGGGTATTTCGCCGTTGGCTATGGTGTAGCGATAGGTTTTGTGTCGTGCTTGATAACAGGCATGCCAATCAGGGCTGACTTCGGCTACGGCGTAACAAGACAAATCGCTGGGTAAATGAGTGGCTAAAATACCAAGTAAACGACTGGCGGTATAATCGCGTGCCATGTCCACATGGGCGACTTGGCAGCGCGCATGGACACCGGCATCGGTGCGCGAGACGCCAACGACGCGCGCATTCGGCTCACCAAAGCGGGCACAGGCAACATCGAAAGATTCAGCAACCGTTCGAGCGTCCGGTTGGCGCCACCAACCGGCAAAGTCCGTCCCGTCATAAGCCAATTGTAAAGCGAAGCGCATGTGGATCACAGCATGCGGAGTGGGCCGCTGTGGCCAATGCTTGTGGTGCTGTGGCCTAAGTGCTTAGCATGGCGCAGCGCATGACTGCTTCCTCACCGCACTTATCTAGCTTGCCTCGCGATTTGTCCACGCTTTCGGACAAATCGGCACCAAGTACCGTCCCAGTATCAGCATGCTTATATATTGTTGGGGATGTGCATTTAGATGGCGCGGATTCCGGTTTCCCTTTGTTTCTTGATCAATTGTTGGAACAACGACCTGTACGCTTAGTAATCCTGGGCGATTTGTTCGAATATTGGTTGGAAACCAACACCATGGTGGCGATGCACGCGCCAGTATTGCAACGTTTACGGGCTCTGAAATCGGCAGGGTGGCAACTCGACTTAGTGTTAGGTAATCGGGAATTTGCGGCTGGGCGTCTGTTAGAAATCAGTAGTGGATGTCACCTGCATTGGCCTAAATTGGATATGACCATCCATCAACAGCGCCTACGCATCGTCCACGGTGACCGTTTATGTTATGATCCCAGCTACCGACTTTTTTCCGCCATTATGCGCTCGTTCTGGTGGCGTGGTTGGTATCCAACGTTTCCTGGCTTCGTCCAAGACACCGTTGCCCGTTATCTGCGCTCGCGCAGTCGCAGCAAACAACGTCGGCGTTATGAGCGTGCCCAGGGTTCACGTCCCGCTGTATTTATTGACCGTCGCAAAGTGCAGGGTGCCGCACGCGGCTGCGACACCTTAATTGCCGGTCATATCCATGAAAGCTGGCGTCGCACGATTGGCGGAGTGGATATGCTCTTAGTCGGCGATTGGCCCGCTGGTCACGGCCACTGGATCGAGGTTGATGCACAAGGTGTCATCACCCGACAAGCGCGGAGATTTCTGTAAAATAGCGATAAAAATAGCGATAAAAACAGCTCGATCGTTCATTGCTCAATCGCGCAGCTCTAGCAGATGATTTGAGAGTCTCTAAGTATCATTGATGACTTCCCAACGTTGCTTTCACAGTCACGACTATTTTATACCCGCACCAAATGAACCGCTGAGAACCGTGGTTTTGGAGTCGCCGGATTGTGTTATTATTGCCTGGCAAGTCGATGTCGGACAACGGATCGCCGCTCACATTCATCCTCAAGGTCAGGATACGTGGACGATTCTTTCTGGTTCCGGATCTTACATTTTAGACGAAATGGGACATACGCAGGACATTACTGTTGGTGACGTGGTCGTAGCA
>CANETI010000089.1 GCA_947440715.1 Planctomycetota bacterium
CCAGCGTCTACTGGCTGTTGGCTGAATTATGCCGTGATAAAGCCATTGATAGCGCCGCCGCCGAAACGTTGGCGACCGCACTACGACGCCTATTACGCGATGCCCCTGGTCCACATTTGGTTGCGATTATGGAACAACAATTACCGGCATTAATTCCCGCTAGCGCAGAAGCCCGTGGTGCCCTGGTTGAACCGCTCGTCGAAGTGGTGGCGCGCTATCGCGATGACCGGTCGATGGATTTAGTCGCCAACTGTTTAGCTGGTATCGGCGTCGCTGCCACAACGTCCATGTGGTTACTGTTGGAAGAACACCCCCACGACACCGTGCGTTTGTTAGCCGCCGATTTATTACCGCAATTAATTGTCCTTGGCGACATCAAACAAGTGCCTGTCGCTATCAATCGTTTGTTGCGTGGTCTGGAACGTGCTCAACAAGCCCGTGAACGCGGCAGTATCGTCACTGCCGCTGCGCGTATCGCCTTCGACCTGCATTTAGATGAAAACGTCATATTACGCATTGAGAAATCTTGTTCCGGTTTGAGCGAATGGGTAATTGATGCCCATGGCTATTTGGCCGCTGCCAAATATTGCCCACCCGAAAATCGCCAACGATTAATTGATGGCCTGCTGGATAACTTAACAGAAGAATTACCCGACCGCCCAACGGAAACGGTGCATGACGAAGCCACCGATGAAACGACGTTCATTCTTGATGCCAGTTTAGGTGCGCACACCCATAATATTCCCAGGGTATTAACCGCGCTGTATCGCATCGGCTGCAGCCCAGCCTTGCCTGAAAATGTCCTGCAGGCGATGATTAATCGCATGTGCGAGCAATGGCATTCCGTATCGAATTGGCTGATCATTTGGGGACCGGCCAATATTCAAGAATTGGGACGCGTGTTAGGCCTCTTAGCCGGTCGTCTCGATTTCCCAGGTCCACTACGAATTCGCATCTGTGAAGCGTTATTACCGAAACTGAATCAATTAACCATCGCCCGCGCTTTAGCCCGCGTCTTTGTCGCTGCCGAGGGTTCGTACCTCAGCCAATTAGCGGGCAAAGCCAGCGAGCGCCTGATCCAATTGGCCAGTGACCGCTATTATGCCGAAGATGAATGGCCAGATATGGTCGATGTGCTGATCGATTATTTGGTCATCCCACATTTAGGCTCGGATGGAGATGCCGTTCGTCGTCGTTTAATCAACGTCATTCAAGCCTATCGCACGCACATCACCAGCCGTGCACGCGCTAAATTCAGGGCGGTGTTACCGGATTTATCACCGGAAGTACAGGCTCGACTGGATTGGGTTTAGGTAATTCAGGGGTTACCGCTTCAGGCGCAGGCGGTAAAACTGGAGATGAAATTGGCGGCGACGGCCACAGCACCACCAACGCGGTGCCAATAATTAAGGCCATGCCGAAGGCAAGAGCGATGCGTCGTCCCAGCGCCGCACCACCTAAGACAAATGCCGCGCCACCCTTAAAGACCAGATTGGCCAATCCGGCAATTAATATAATTCGCCAACCTAAATCGGCGATTAATTGCCCATCAGCCATCATTCGAGCACTGGATAAGGTCACCGCATCCATGTCGGTCAGCCCAGAAATAATCGCCACCACGTACAAGCCACCCGCACCAAATTGTTCATTTGCTGCGGCGATTCCCAACGTGACCAACGCGTAAATTGCAGCAAAAATTAACGCTGGGCGTAATTCCGCCGGATTGCTCGCTGGTGGTAATTCTGCTCGTTCACTGGCACCGCGCAGTGTTTGAAAAATGACAATGACCAATAACACTCCCACCATAACCGCTAATGGCCAAGCAATGGCAACAATGTGCTGTGGCGCAACTAATGCCGCCAAAATGATCACGCGCACAAATGCGACGGTCGATGCCAAGATAATCACAACGCTGGCCATATCGGCATGTTCTGGTGCGTGGCGTGCGCGACGCGCATACGCCACCGTAGTTGCGGTAGATGAAACTAAACCACCTAAAATACCGCCAAGAAACGTGCCTGCCCGTTCCCCTGCCCAGCGATATAAAACATACGCGGCTAATTCAACGCCAACAATTAATACCACCATCCACCAAATCTTACGTGGGTTGAGTACGTCATAGGGACCGTAAGTTTCATTCGGCAATAACGGTAAAATAACTAAACTAATTAACACAAATTGCATAACCGCTTTGAAATCACTGGGGCCAATACGTTTAACGAAATCATGCATTGGCTTTTTTAAATGCAGTAACACCGCCAATGTTCCCGCCACCACTACGGCCACCGTCGGCGAACCATGCACCACCCACACGCCCAACAAATACATCACCAACGCAGCAATTTCCGTTGTCAGTCCCCTCCCTTCGTCATCACGCTGACAGACATTTCCCATGACCAACATCGCGCTTATGGCGACCAATCCGGCTGCGACCAACCACAGTCCGTAATGCGGCGCCAACATCGCGCACAAAGTTCCTAAAACGGCAAATAAGGGAAAAGTGCGAATACCCGCTAATGCCGTCCCAGCAAATTCTCGCTGTAAACCAACCAGCAAGCCTAAGGCCACCGATAAACCGAGGGTCGTCAATTGGTCAGTCAGTGGTGCCATGATCATAATCTAACTACCACTACCATCGCACGCAGCACAATTTCCGTCGCTGGTCGTCAGTCGTATTGCGTCAGAACTTTGACCAACTTTGAGAACGCGTTTTATGAAATTTTAGTTATTTCGCAGCGTGTTGTGTAAGCAAGTTTTCAACGAATGCATGCACTTCACCCAAGGTGCGCAGTTTGCGCGCTTCCACTTCTGGGCATTTGACCTTGAAGTTTTTTTCCATGGCGGCGATCAAGTCGACGCTATCCAGGCTGTCTAATTCCAGATCTTTCATCAGATCCGCTTCCGGCACCATGCGCTCCATCCCCAGCTCAAACTCAGCAGAGATGGCAGCATTAACACGTTCGATGATATCAGCAGATGGCATTACTTATCCTCAATACGAATCGGGTACCTGTCAGTGCGATGATCGCATTCGCTACCAGGATACACTGAAGTGAACTTTCTATAACGACAACGCCCCACAACAAGCGCAGAAAGATCTGCCTTACATGGCAGTCGCTTAGATGAGTTCGCGGCAACATTATTTGTGACGCAACTGGCGAAAAGATGGCCACATGGACTGCCTGCATGCGCCCGCTAACGTGCCGCCGTGCCAACGTTGTCCCCTCCCAACACCCCCCCCTGGCCAATTGGTATGTTAGCAGTGGTTCCGGTATTCAACCACGCCGCCACCGTGGGGATCGTGGTTAAAGAATTGATGGAAGCCGGAGCGAATGTTGTGGTCGTCGACGATGGCTCCACCGACGGCAGTGGCGATGTTGCTCGTGCAACTGGTGCGGCGGTGTTGGTACAACCAATGAATCAGGGCAAGGGCGTCGCCTTGCGCGCGGCATTTTGGTACGCTGCTGAACACGGTTATCGCCAAGCGCTGACCTGTGACGCTGATGGCCAACATCCCGTGAGCGAAGCATTGAAAGTCGCGCATGCGGCTAGCGATCTCACGACCATTTATGTCGGCTGTCGCGAAATGGATCACGCGCCGTTGAGCAGTCGCTTTGGCCGCTGGTGGTCAAATCTGTGGTCGTGGGTCGCCTGTAATGCCTGGGTGGGCGACAGTCAAAGTGGATTGCGCGTTTATCCGCTACCACACGTGAACGAATTACCCAGTACCGCGAATCGTTATTCCTACGAAGTCGAAGTGTTGGTGCGCGGCGTATGGGCCGGTTTATTGGTTGAACCCGTTCCAGTGGCTGTCCTTTATCCGCCAGACCGCATATCCCATTTTCACAAACTGCGAGACAATTGGCGCACCGCCTGCACGTTTACTCGTTTAGTGACGCGCCGCCTGTGGCCCAAACGTCATGCCGTCGTCGTGGAACGGGAACCGTTAACCCTTAAACAACGCCTGCGTGCGATCTTAACCAGCGGTTTAGATCCCGGCCCCGCCGCCGCCGCCTGTGCATTGGGTTCCGCCATTGGTGTTGCGCCCATTCCGGGATTACAATTTGCCGCTGCTGTTTTTTTTGCTTGGCGGCTTCGATTCAACATGCCGCTGGTATTGCTCACCGCGAATCTCAGCTTTGGTCCATTATTATTTGTGTGGGGCGCCATCGCCTCGGCGATTGGCGTTTGGATGCGTACTGGCCAGCCCATTTGGGACAGTTATCACGGAATTTTCGCTGAATTTCAAGCCAAAGGCACCAGTTTTTCCGGCATCAATGATCTGATGCTCCGCTTCCTTGGCGATTGGTGTTTAGGCAGTTTGATTGTCATTCCTGTGGTCGCAGGATTTATGGCAGCATTAGGCTATGTGGTATTCTGGATGGTGAAAAAGAAATAATTACCGCGTGACCAACCACGAGAAAAAATGGACTGGTCGTTCCCATGGCAGCGCCTTTGGTCATTGGCTTGTGCATTTGGTTGCACGCTATGGTGGAGTTACCGTTTGTTATTTATTTATTATTCCACCGACCATCGTATTGTTCCTGCGTCTCCATGAACGTCGTCGACTGTGCATGCGCTATTGGCAGCGATTGCGCCCTGACCTAGGTCGTTGGGGACAGACATTTATGGCTTGGCGGCATTTTTATTCCTTCGCACGGCAATTGGCTGATCGATTTTTAATTGGCGCTGCGCCAGGAGCCCTCCGGCATACCAGTCTCGGTTTTAACACGTTACAAACTGGGACGCATCACCCACAAGGATGCGTTATTTTATCTGCGCATGTTGGAAACTGGGAACTCAGTGGCCGATTTATTGATGCGTATCGTTTAGGACCAATGCACTTGGTCATGTTACAGGCAGAAAATCCGGAGGTCGCTGATCAGGTCCGCGCCGCATTAGATGCCAAGGGCCTCAGTCTGATTGATCTGAAAGATCCCTTTGCCGCCAGTTTGGGTATTGCTGCCGCGCTACGCGCTGGCGAAACCTGCTGCATGTTAGGCGACCGCACTGTTGGCCAGGCGAGCGGAACCGTTCTTGTCCCATTTTTGGGTGGCATGGCCCGTTTTCCCACCGGACCATTCATTGCCGCCGCCACGACGGGCGCCGTCGTCGTGCCGTCTTTTTGCGTTAAAGTCGGCTGGAATCACTACGTCACACTCGCCTACGGACCATGGCCAATCACGCTTGGTTCGCGCCGTGAACGGCAAGCGCATTTGGTCAACCTTGTTGCCCGATGGGCTCTTTGCGTGGCAAAAATCGTGCGCCGCTTTCCCTTGCAGTGGCACAACTTCTATGATTTCTGGGAAGGCGACGACACAGTTGCGCCACGTAGCAGCAGACAGAGGCTAAAGCGCTGATGGAGTGCCTATGTTGGTGACTAATGGAAAACGACGTCGCGTGGTCATCACTGGCATGGACGCGCTATCTTGTTTGGGCGATAATCTGCCAGAGATCAGCGAATCGCTACGCCTTGGCCGTTCCGGAATCGTTATTAGCAAAGAGCGTGAAGATCTCGGCTTTCGCTCCGCTTTAACTGGCGCTATCAAACCCATTGATCCGACGGCGCACTTTGCGCGCAAAGAACGTAAATCGATGGGGGAAACTGCCCTGTATGCCGCTATCGCCGCGCGCAAAGCCGTTGCCATGTCGAACTGCGCAGAATTATTGCGTAGCGATCGTGCCGGGGTTTTATTTGGTAATGATTCCTGCGCCGAACCCATCGAAGAAATTTTGGCGACCGTACGTCAGACCAAAAGCACCGGCTCGCTTGGAAGCGACAAAGTAATTAAAGCACTAAATAGTACCGCGACCATTAACCTGGGGCCCATGTTCGGCACACGGGGCATAAGCATGTCCTTAAGTGGTGCATGTTCCTCTGGCGCGCATGCCATCGGTTGGGCGTGGATGCTGATTTCCAGCGACCTGCACGACATGTGCATTACGGGCGGTTCACAAGAACTGTGCTGGCAAAGCATGGCTGCGTTTGACGGCCTGCGCGTCTTTTCCATGCGCACGGATAATCCCGCTGGTTCCGTGCGGCCATTTGACCGCGACCGTGATGGTTTAGTTCCAGGTGGCGGTTCTGCCTGTCTTATTTTAGAAGAATACGAACACGCAAAACGACGCGGCGCAAAAATTCTCGCCGAAGTAGTCAGCTACGCTTTCAATAGTGACGGCGATCACATGACTTCCGGCGACGGCAAAGGTGCCGCACGGTGCATGGAAATGGCGCTCGATCTCGCTGGGCTGAAGCCACAACAAATCGATTACATCAATGCACACGCCACCGCCACCGAAGCAGGCGACGCCGCTGAGGCGTTCGCGATCAATCGCGTCTTTGGCGAAAACGGTCCCTTGGTGTCGTCTACCAAGTCGCTCACCGGTCACGAATGTTGGATGGCTGGTGCCAGTGAAGCGCTGTACAGTATTTTAATGATGCATGGCAATTTCATTGCGCCGAATCGCAATTTTGAAAATTACGATCCGCGCATTCCGAAAATCAACATCGCTCCCAAAACCGTTGAAGACGTGAAGCTCAAATACATCCTTTCAAATAGTTTTGGTTTTGGTGGCACGAATGCCTGTCTGATCTTAGGACGAGTGGATTGACCCAAGCGATCACCATTGAACCAGCACCTTCCACTCTCGCACGCCGCATTTTATTGACAGGGTTTCCATGTCGAGCGCACTTATTATTGGTTCTGGCGTTAGCGGTCTCACCAGCGCCGTCTTGCTGGCTGAACAAGGATGGCAAGTCACGGTTTTAGAAGCGCACGCCATACCTGGCGGACTCATGCAGCGTTTTCGCCGTGGGCCTTATTGGTTCGATACTGGTTTTCATTTTATTACTGGCGGCGGACCAAACGGACCATTTCGGCCTCTAGCAGAGCGTTTAGGTATTCTGAAAGATATTCAATTTCTCAAACATGATGTGAAGAGTCAATTTCGTATTCATGTACCAAATGAAGCACCCGTCGATTTACCCACGGGTATCGACGAAAGCGAAGAAGCCTGCTGTACGCGCTGGCCGGAACAGCGCGATGCGCTGACGCGTTTTTTTGCCGAATTGCGTGGTTGTATCGCGCAAAAAACCTGGCTAGCGATGCTCGTTCCAACGAACACACCACCACCAACCATTGATCCCAATATACCGGTCACCGAAGTGCTTGATCGTTGCGGAGTCCACGGTTTAGCCAAAGAAGTGATCGGCTGTCTTGCTGGTATCTTGGCGATGAAACCCGAATTCACACCGATGGGTTTATTCTCAGCATTTGCTGGCACCTCCCTGGCCGGATCGTACCGCGCTGAAGGCGGCGGCGAAGCTATTATTAATCCGTTGGTCGCTCGCTTAAAAGAACATGGCGGCAAATTGCTGACCAATCGCGCTGCCGCACGCATTCATTTCGACGAACGTGAAATCACCGCCATCGAAGACGTCAAAGGCAATCAACACGTTGCCGATTTATATTTAGCCACCTGTCATCCCGCCGAAGTAATGCGACTCACCGGCCCAGGTGGCATGCGCCCATCCTTAGAAGAACGCATTCGCGATTTACCTGACAGTGACAGTGTGGTGTTGGTCTACGCCGCACTCAGCGCTGCGCCAACGGAACTCGGACGTAGCCATCATTTTGCCCAGATGAAAGGCAGTAATGATTTATATTATTTATCGCCCAGCAATTTTTACGATGAGGAAAAATTACCCTATCTAGAAGCGATGGTTTGGATTTCAGGAGACTCCGTCGCGCAATGGCGTGGTACCGCCAAAGGTAAACGTCCCGCCGACTACGAAGCCTGGAAACGCGCGCGTGAGCAAGAAATATTGGGCGAAATCACCAAGCTTCACCCCAGTATCGCCGGCACCATCACCCGTATTTGGTCCTCAACCCCGCTATCCGTCTACGATTATGTCCGCTCACGCAACGGTAGCGCTATGGGCCTGTCCCATAATGTCGGCCACATCGGCACCGATCCCCTTCCCCGCCGCAATCGCCTAAAAAACTTATTCTTCGCTGGTCAAAACATCGGCCACCCAGGCGTCCTAGGAGCGATGATTGAAGGGTTTGTTATTGCGGGAGCGACTGTGGGGAAGGACCTTTCTGTTAATTAAATAATTTTGATGTCCGATGTCCGATGTCTTGCGTGATCATTATTCGCTTCTTTGAAGGACATTTCTTTTGCGACTGCAAAAACGCTGGCGCCATTAATCACTTCCGCGCCAACCGATGAGTTTTAGCGTTTACTGGCACGTTAAAGGACAGAATAATTTAATCAGAAACACCAGGCAATCACCTCATGTGTCCGGACATCGGACATCGGACATCGGACTTCAATGATCGTGATCGTGCAGCAGGTCGATATGCGAGATATTTTTAATGAGCGGTAATAAATTCGCTGACACGCTGATTTCTTCTAAATGCAGCGTGTCTTTAATGCGAACGATGGTGACATCTTCGGGATTGGTGCCTGGAATGCAGGTCATGGCGGCGCGGATGGCAGAGGATTCATCGGGCAACGTAACTGGGATTTTTCCGGCATCTAAGCTGCCGCTGGTCAACACGTTGGTATACAGGGAACGACGGTCGATGGCGTTGTACACGTCATCGGTAATTAAATCAGCAAGTCCAACGCCGGCGGCATTACCGTGCGATTCTGAAGTAACGCCTAACACCACGATGCGTTTAATCTGCGGGCCATCGAATCCTGGGACAGGACCGG
>CANETI010000090.1 GCA_947440715.1 Planctomycetota bacterium
AATACGCAGCTTGATATGACCTGACTCTAAACTGGAAAGTTCCAATAATTCATTGATCATGGATAATAATGCATGGCCATTGCGGTTAATGGCAGCAATAAATTCCGTGTGCTTTTTATTCATCTTACCACCGACTTCGCCGGTGATCAGATCTGAAAAGCCAATAATACTATTAAGAGGCGTGCGCAGGTCATGACTCAACCGCGCCAAAAATTCGGTCTTCATCTGATCGAGCTCAAGCAAACGCTTACGCTCTAAATCCAACCGCTCATTTTCTGCGAGCAGCTCAACATTGGCCTGGAGCACATCCAGGGTCACTGGGTCAAAGGTGTTCACGCAATTGCCTCTCTACCGGTGACCACCAAAATGATGGTCGTGGCAGTGTACCCTACAAATTCGACGAAGCGCAAGTCACAATGGCATCGCTTCTTGGCGGCCTAGGTGAAACGTTTGCTTCATTAGACTTGTTTTAATCGACGTAATTGGAGCAAAGACCGTGTCATAAGCCGTTTCGGACCAAGGCCATGACCCATCCAGGCGTAAACTGATAAGGCTCGTAAGTTACTCGCGGAACGCGGTGTCTAAAGTGGCGGAAGCTTTGTCTTTAACTTTTACGGATTTAGCCGTTCCGCCCCAACCGAACTCCACGATTTCATTATTATCATTATAAATGAGGTAGCGAGAAACCTTACCGTTTACGGTTTCTTCTACCTTTTTACCGGTTCGCTTTAACTGCGCTTTGCCAGTGACTTCGTTTTTTCCTTCATTGATTTGCTGGTATTCTAAAGTTGCGCCATCTTTGATCTCTTTGGCTAAAAGCGTTAAGGCGCATGTGGGATATGAATTTTCCGGAAACTTCGTTATTTCCACCCAATCGCTGTCGTCATATTTAAACGAAACCATTTTATTATCGACTAGTTTAACCCAAAACTCACTTTGAACTTGATTACCCTGCATCACCAGCAACGCATTTTGATAATAAATACCACCCTTGATTTCGGTTTCATAATAACCGACTTTTTTTTCATCAATGATAAATGAGTAATAATCCATAGCGTTTATCTGAAATAAAAGGCTTACGATTGTGAGCAGTATTATTTTCATACGGCTATTATTAACTCGGGATCAAAAAGCTTGGGGCATAGGCTTCTGGCGGTTTATAGCCCATGAGGAACAGCGCCGTAGCCGCCATGTTGGCTAGACCGGGTTTCGCTAAACTGGCGTCTAATCGGTACTCACCAGTAAAGCGCGGGTCATAGATGATTGCTGGCACTTGGTTGAGCGTGTGGCTGGTCTTGGACTTCGGACGACTGTTCTCCATTTTCACTCCGCCTTTTTTATCCATTTCGAACATTTCGTCGGCGTTGCCGTGGTCCGCAGTGATAATGGCAATCCCGTCGAGCGCTTTGATCACTGGCAGCAAGCGCGCCAGTTGCAGATCCACCGTCTCCACCGCCATGCGCGTGGCATCAAAATGACCGGTGTGACCAACCATATCGCCATTGGCGTAATTCAGACGAGCAAAGCCATAAGGCTTCGCTTTGAGTTCTGCGATTACCGCATCGGTAATTTCGGCGGCTTTCATCCACGGACGCTCATCAAACGACACACGGTCCGAAGGCACTTCGATATACGTTTCTTGCGCTTTATCTAAATAACCGCTGCGATTGCCGTTCCAAAAATACGTCACATGACCGAATTTTTGTGTCTCACTACAAGCCAATTGGCGCACGCCACTAGCAACTAAATATTCGCCAAGCGTGTGATCAATGAGTGGTGGTTCGACTAAAATACGCGGCGGCAAATTGGTATCGCCGTCATACGTCATCATTCCAGCGTAACAAATATTTGGTTTACGAACGCGCTCAAAGGGTACGTCGCCAATAAAGGCTTTGCTGATTTCAACCGAACGATCACCGCGGAAATTCACAAACACCACCGAATCGCCATCGTGAATCGGCGCAAATGGTTTGCCGTCGCGAGCGATAATAAAGCCAGGTAGATTTTGATCGGTAATACCCGGCGTTTCAGCACGGAAAGCTTTCACCGCGGCACTGGCTGAGGGAAATTGGCGGCCTTCACCCAGGGCGTGAACATGCCAACCGCGTTCCACCATGGACCAATCCGCATCGTAACGATCCATGGTGATAAACATACGTCCACCACCAGAGGCGATGCTGTAATTCGGATCCACGGAGGTCAACCACGCTTCAAATGGTTCGGTATAATCCAGCGCGGACGTTTCGCCAACATCGCGACCATCGATTAATGCATGTACGGCTAATTTACCAACACCGCGTTTTTTTGCGTCCGTAATCAATACTTTAATGTGATTAATATGACTGTGAACATTTCCGTCCGACAGCAATCCGATCAGATGCAGCGTCGATTTTTTACTCAACGCATTACTAACAATTTCCTGCCAGCCTTTTCCTTTAAATAGAGCGCCGGTATCAATGGCATTTTGCACCAATTTTGCACCTTGGTCAAAAACACGACCCGCGCCTAACGCGTTGTGTCCCACTTCCGAATTTCCCATATCCGCATCGGATGGCATGCCCACCGCCACACCGTGTGCATTCAGGCGTGTCCATACGTTTGAGGCCATCAAATTATCTAACGTTGGTTTGCTTGCCGCTTTCACCGCATTGCCCGCGTAGTCCGGCCCTAAGCCAACACCGTCCATCACCACAACCACCACTGGACCGGTACGTTTGCCGTGAAATGCGGTCTTAGTCAAAGCCTTGCTCATGAATTGCTCCGTTTGCTGGGGAGGTCGGAGCTTAGGAATTTGTCTGACGATGCTAGTAGCTTCAAGCTGCAGCAGCCATTTTGTTCCTTATCGGCCCAAACGCAGTTCCACTTGCTGGGGTTAACGCAGAAAGCCGTAACAGCATTTGCTGTTACGGCTTTCATACTCGCCACTCTCGGCTTTTGAGCAATTGCGCTTAGACTTGTTGTCCAAGTGATTCGATCAATTTGATCAACGGCATGAACAACGCGATAACAATAAAGCCGACCGCGCCACCCATGAACACAATCAAGATTGGTTCAAGCAAGGACATCATCGCAGCAACGGCAGAGTCAACTTCTTCGTCATAGTTATCAGCGATTTTAATCAGCATCTTATCCAACTCGCCGGTTTCTTCACCGACTTTGATCATGTTGACGACGATGTCGTCAAACACACCCGAACGGCGCAACGGTTCATTAATCGATTCACCTTCTTTTACCGAGTCACGTACGGCCTGAATGGCGTTTCGCACTACGATATTCGGGGTTGCCGATTTGGTAATGTCGAGCGCATCCAAAAAGCCGACACCCGAAGTCACCAACGTTCCAAGCGTACGAGTAAAACGCGCGACCGAACTTTTCTTAATAATATTCCCGAAGACTGGCGTCTTCATCATGATGCGATCCACAATATTTCCGCCTTTTTCGGTACCGCGAATAACTTTAACAAAAATGATAAAACCAATAATCGCAACCAATAAAGACAAGCCCCACCACGATCCAATAAAATTACTAAAATCAATCAAAGCGACGGTAACGCCAGGTAATTGCACGCCGAGTTCTAAGAAGATCTTTTCAAATTTTGGCACGATGAAAATCATGATGAAGGTCAAAATCGCCGACGCGATGGTCATAACCGCTGCCGGGTAAACTAACGCACCAATAACCTTTTTCTTTAAGCGTTCGGCTTTTTCCCGGAATTCCGCCAAGCGGCGCAAAATCACATCAAGCGCACCGGCAGTTTCGCCGGCTCTCACTAAATTGGTATAGAGCTTGTCCCAAATTTTTGGATGACGCGACATTGCCTCCGACAACATGGTACCGCTTTGAACGTCTTCGGTCACGGTGCCCAGCGAACCTTTGAATTTACCGGGACGCTGCATGTCGGTTAGAATTTGCAGCGATTGCACGATCGGCAGACCTGCGTCCTGCAAGGTCGACAGCTGACGTGTAAAGAGCGTCACGACTTTGGGTTTTATCCGACCAAATCCACCACCGCCGCCACTACTTTTAGCGGCCGCCGCTCCGGCTTTACCACTCTTGGCTTTCGCCTCTTTCACTTCGATGGGTAACATGCCCTGCCGCTTAATAGAGGCGATCGCCTCCATTTGCGAAGCGGCCTCGATGGTGTCCGAGACCTCTTTGTTAGAGCGTTTGTCGTGGGCTTTGTATTGGAAAACCGGCATGGCCAGCTCCGAAGTAGCGGGTGAGAAACGTTAATCTTCTGAAGCGAGGGTTTCGCGCATGACTTCCTCGATAGTCGTAAGGCCTGCGTAGATCTTTTGGATCCCCGCATCACGCAAGGTACGCATGCCCGATCGTTGAGCCGACATGCGAATCTGTGCTGCCGATGCGCGACCGAGCATCAGCTCACGGATACTATCGTTGATGTCTAGCATTTCATGAATGGCTGTACGTCCACGATACCCTGTATTTTTACAATTATCACAGCCTTTTCCGTAGAAGAAACGTTGAGACTCGGCATCGCTTGTTTTGATACCAAGCGAGATCAATTCTTCGTCACTTGGCTGGTATGGCGCCTTACATTTGGTGCAAATAGTGCGCACCAAGCGTTGGGCGATAATGGTTTCTAATGTTGCGGTCAGCAAGAACGGTTCGAGACCCATATCGAGCAAACGCGTAATCGCCGTTGGTGCGTCATTGGTATGCAAGGTGGTGAAAACTAAATGACCAGTCAGCGATGCTTCGATGGCAATTTTCGCCGTCTCTTGGTCACGCACCTCGCCGACGAGTAAGATATCTGGGTCCTGACGCAAAATGGCGCGCAAACAATTAGAGAAACTACGTCCAACGGCATCGTCTACCGGAACTTGGATTAAGCCTTTGATTTCGTATTCGACCGGGTCTTCGGTGGTGATGATCTTCACCGAATCGTCGTTTACCGCCGACAACGCCGCGTACAGCGTGGTGGTTTTGCCCGAACCGGTCGGACCCGTTACAATTACAATGCCATTCGGTTCTTCGATGACTTGTTTAAATTGCGCTAAGAGGTCGTCATTAAAGCCGACCTTATCAAGATCGAGGCTCACGACGGAGCGGTCCAAAATACGAATAACGACTGATTCACCGAACATCGTCGGCAAACAACTAACACG
The DNA here is from genome assembly GCA_947440715.1 of Planctomycetota bacterium. Classification (GTDB taxonomy): domain Bacteria; phylum Planctomycetota; class UBA11346; order UBA11346; family UBA11346; genus BOG-1363. The sequence continues at coordinate 5,130 of CANETI010000090.1, forward strand.
TAAATCGACTTCTTTGTCGCCAATACGGACAGGGATTTTACCGTCTTGCGGCAAACGTCGTTCGGAAATGTCGAGGTGCGACATAACTTTAATACGCGCGACCAACGCTGGAGCCAATGTTTTGGGCACCGGCAACATTTCATAAAGCACGCCGTCAATACGATTGCGCACTCGGAACACGTCTTCGAACGGTTCAAAATGAATGTCGGACGCCATCCCTTTCACAGCGGTTAATAAAATTAAATTAAGCAGCTTACGAACTGGTGCAGATTCAGCGGCAGAGGCAGCGTCACTGGTGTCGATATTTTTTAGGGCTTCGGCATCAATAGAGAACGTTTCTTGGCCACCAACGCCAATGTGGGATTCTTCTTCTTCGCCAATGTTTTGCAGCAATTTATCGACTGCTGCGCGCTGATTTTCTCGCTCCATCGAATAGTACTGAGCCAACGCTTCAGTAATTGATGAGTCGCTGGTTAACGCTGGACGAACTTGTGACACGCCCAACATAAATTTCAAATCATCAAGCGCCGCTAAATTGTCAGGGTCAGAAGTCGCAACGATTAACGCTTTGTCTTCCATGCGCACCGGAATAATGCGGTATGAATTAGCGACATTCGTCGGCACTTTGTCGATCAATCCCTGCGGCAACACAATTCCATTGAGCTGTACCGTTTCGAGACCTAATAATTGTCCACAGGCATAAATCACCACTTGTTCAGGAATGCCCGATTTGACACAGGCCTGAATAATATCCATGCCATTTTTCTTATGGTCATTATAAATATTTTGCGCCGTTGGTTGATCCACTTCCTCCATTTTATGAAGGGATTTCAACAGTGCTTTAGCGTCGACGCGGATCACAGGCAGGCCCTCACCAACGAGCAAAGATTAATGAAAGACACATCGCTCATGATGCCGTTGCCTCGTTAACCGCGCCGCCTTCGGCCACCTTACGTTGCAAATAGCCTTGATCTTTTGAGTAGCCCATCATTTGTTCGAAATCGACGGTGCCATTCTTGTACAACTTATAGAGCCAGTCATCGAGCAGAATCATGCCCTGATTGGCACTGGTTTGGATGGTCGAGTCGATACGGAAACTCTTGTTCTCGCGAATCAAATTCGAAATAGCTGGATTCATGATCATGATTTCGAACGCAGCGGCACGCCCTTTACCATCGGCCTTTGGCACCAGCGCTTGCGAAATAACCGCGATCAAATTACCCGCCAACTGCGTACGAACCATTTCCTGCTGATCGGTTGGGAACACGTCGATAATACGGTCGACCGTACGGCCAGCGCCAGTGGTATGCAGAGTGCCGAATACCAAGTGGCCGGTTTCAGCCGCCGAAATAGCCGCGCTAATGGTGGCCAAGTCACGCATTTCACCTACCAGAATGACATCCGGATCTTCGCGCAGTGCGCGCCGTAAACCATCTTCGAACGACGGTACGTCGATATGTAACTCACGCTGATTGACGACTGATTTTTTATGCTCGTGGAAATATTCGATCGGATCTTCAATGGTGATGATGTGCATCTCTTCTTCAGTATTAATGAAGTCGATCATCGTCGCGAGCGTCGTTGATTTACCTGAACCGGTTGGACCAGTGACTAAAATTAATCCGCGTGGACGCGTCAGCAAATCTTTGACGTGTTGCGGAAGACCAATTTGTTCGAAGGTTAATATCTTTGACGGAATCAAGCGCAGCACCATGGCGACGCGGCCTTTTTGCTTAAATACGTTGACGCGGAAACGCGCCTTATCCAAATAACCGATTGCGTAGTCAGTTGAACCAGCTTCAGCAATTTCTGCCTGACCACGTTCGCTGGTAATTTGTTTCATTAACATCGCGGTATCATCCGCAGTCAGCAGCGGCGATTTTAAACTCTTTATCGCACCGTGAATACGAAAACTTGGCGGTCGGCCAACGGTGATGTGAATATCGGAAGCCCCTTGCTGTAAGCAGACTTCCAGCAATTGATTCATGTCGTAACTCATAAGATCCTACCGGACCCTCATCATGGTCGTGAGAGAGAAGCGGCAAACCTGGCGGACTCGGCACACCCCCTTGGTGTGTGACCAAGCCATGCGACTCACACAGACTCATGGTGACATGCCGGCGACAGGTGCCGACGTATGCACCACTCCATTTATCATAAGCCGGAAAACTCTTAAATTGCGGCGATTATGGCGCGAGATCGGGCGCTGTCGGTATATCAAACGTTGGTAAACCCGCATCTTTGGTGCGCTGATCAATCAATGGCGGCAGACTTTGATAATCAATGACCGCCGCGCGACGGATATCTTCAATGGTGCGCTTGGTGCGTTCCGGCAACTCCGCATCAACGATGTCCGACACTATACGATCACGCAGTTCAGCAAATTCCGCCTCTTTGCCAGAGCGACGACTATGCACTAATAATAATTCCATGCCTTCATCACTCGCAACGGGCGCTAATAATACTGGATATGGTGGCTGCGCCGCGAAGGCTTCATCCATCGGGCGACTGGCAATTCGGCGCGAACCTTTGATGGCGCGCGTGCCGTCGCGGTTCACAAAACCAAGGCGTCCATTAACATCAGCATGTTGTTCATAAACCTTGCCATAACTATGAAACGTCCGCTCAAACGAAACTTTGCGGCCCAAAATCGCTTTATGTAAAAGCTGCATGACGCCGTAGAGGCGGATTTTTTCGTCTTCGGTCACGGTTTCTTTACCATCAGCGCCTTTAGTTTTTTGATAAGGAATATAAATCGCGCTCACGTCCACGGCTTCTTGCACGCGGTAGCGATGAATATGTTCCACCATATAGGCCTTAAGCTGGTCGTCGGTCAGCGTTTTTTTCGCCGCACGTTCGACTAAGATGCGAATACCGGCTCCCATTTTGAAACCGTCTTGATGAATATATTCATTAAACGGCATTTTTTGGGTTTGCTCAATAAAGGCACGGAATTCCATGTACGGCTGTTTACGTGCCTCCAACGCTTCATAGTGGCGTTTTTCCATGCGTTTGACTTCATTCGCGATGACGGCTTCGTCTATAATGATGCCTTCCTTCGCCAAGGCTTGTCGAATTAACGTAATGCCAATTAAATCTTCACGCGCTTCGCTCGCCTTCATTTTGAGTAACTGCGCCGCCAACGTTACGCGCGTCAATCGCCAGGTCCCCGTTTGTACGATCACATCTTTATCCGATAAGGTCGACCAATTCGTGACGTTATATTGCTTTTCAAGCATATCCATTAATTGCTGAACGCCTTCTTGACTCAATAAGGTATCTTCCACCTGGCGCAACGTAATGGCTTCACCATTAATTATGACAACCGGCGCATTACCACTCGCGCCCGTCGTGGGCGAAGCCGCAGTAATGTCCGCACTAGCAGGGATCACGGGCGGTGTTTTTACCGCAATCACTGGCGCTGTTACCGTACTGGGCGTTGCTGTAATAGACGTTGTAGAGGGCGTAAGCGGTTTATTACCCCAGCTGAACGACCCCACCACTAATCCACCAATTAATCCGCCGATGGTAAGCCAAACGAGG
>CANETI010000091.1 GCA_947440715.1 Planctomycetota bacterium
AAATAATGCAGGATATTCGCTGCCTCATACGCTGAATAACCGCGAATTGGTAAACGAGGAAAAAATAAGATAGACATCAACGACCTCCAGGTGTGCGAGGATACGGAGATGAATTTTAAATGGCTAGTGGGCGTGGTTTGACGCTTACCGAGAATCAAATAAGCGGTAAGTGTTCTTCCCGCGCTTAGGCTTGGGCCATTTATACCGCAGCTCCCAAATGCGCAGTACTGATGGAGTGAGTCCCGTTTGTTCGGCAACTTCATTGATATTAAGAAGGGACTCATCCACGTGGCTATTGGAACCAACGATGTTTGTGATGTAAAATCAGGGCCTCATTAGGCGATTATGGTGATTCCAAGAATCAGACCTGACGAGTGCTTATACGCATCACACGATGACAAACATGCAGAAGGCACATCTACCGACCGTTGCGATATGCCAGCGTGAGTTGGTTCGGGACATAAAAACAAACCGAAAAGCTCTGTGCATATTCCCATGGGGAATTAACAACCGTATTGTATAAGGTTAATTTTTAAGTCGGCGGGATATAAGCGGGATAGCGATTCGTTCAAATAAATCCGCCAAAGTAATAAGCTATAAGTCTTTGTTATGGCTAGAAATATGGCGCGCCGGAGAGGATTCGAACCTCCAACCCTCAGATTCGAAGTCTGATGCTCTATCCAGTTGAGCTACCAGCGCATGACCAAAGACGTTCGCAGTACATAGCCCTCTTCGGTTATGGCAAGTAGGCGTTGGCCAATAAAAACGCCCAAGAACCATCGGTGTTCCAGGGCGTTCGTTACCAGCAATGCTGGGCAAAATGATGCGGATTTATTTCAGCAAGGCTTTGGCTTGATCAGCGTAGTAGCCGGCTTCATATTTTTTCAGGAAGCCTTCGACCATTTTCGCAAAGCGTGGGTCCTTGCGCGCTTCAGACGGTATGGCGTCTAGCTTTTGATATTCTTTTCCTGCCGCATACCCAGGATCTTTCTTCAACGTGGTGGCGGTCGTGGTGAATTCCTTCGCATCATCATGACCTACATAACTCGCGGCCACGGCGGTGGCTAATTCCGCCGCGCCGTACACGTCGCCGGTGGTTTTTAGGGTTTCAATCTCAGCGTTTACTTTGATTTTCCAGGCGCTGATTTGTTGCAAGGTTGCTTGCGCTGACGAAGCCGTCGTTGCGTCTTTATCAGTCGACATTTTTTCCAGCATTTTAACCCCTGCGCCGACTTTGCCGCTTTGCGCTATGACGGATTCAATATTTGCCACTTTTTCAACGGACGCCGCCTTATCAAAACTTGGGGTCGGCGAGGTCGATACACGCGCACGTTTTAATGGCTCCGTTATTGCTGTTTCAGGCATTTCTCCAGGGTGACCGGTCCACGACACTTTTCCTTCTGGATCAATAATATAAACGGTTGGATATCCGCGCACACCATACGCATCACCAATGTTTGGACCGACACTGATAATGTACGGAATTTTTTTCTGTTTGATGAAATTTTCCAGGTCTTGGCTTGATCCATCGGTATGTCCAATAATGACTAATCCTTTATCGTGATATTTTTCGTGTAATTCAATCAAGTGTGGAATACTTGCGACACAAGGACCGCACCACGTGGCCCAGAAATCTAACAATACCACCTTACCCTTAAGGCTGGACATCGTCACTTTACCACCTTTTGGGGTATTAAAGAACGTCGTGCCGCCAAATTCAGGAGCCGGTGATCCAATCGCTGGTTCGGATGCCGCATACGCAGTACCAAATCCCATAACTCCCATAACTAAGGCAGTGAGCGCAATGAGAAAACGTCGCGTCATATATTCTCCGGTAGGTGACGTGGATACTAACAGTCCTTCGAATATGTCTACTATTTGATTTCCGTCTCAATTTTTTGATTTATTTGCAGGCTTTACGGCTACAGAAATTCGCCGGTAAATGCGGCCTATCTTTCGCGCGCTCAATTAGTTAGGTGATCATGTTCCGCTTCGTCAGTGATACACAAAAGTGTCTTATTCGTCCGAAATTCGTGGATCAATTGATGGGGCACGCAGCTTGTTAGTGACATTCAAACGGAGGTCACCTAACAACCTCACCAGTATCTCAGGGCTTCGCTAATCGGCTCATGGTGTGTTCCATAATAAATTTCACCACCGGCGTCGGATCATCAAGGCCATGTGGATGATGGCCAATGCCTGGTTTATGAATGACTTCAACGATGCCGCCTAATGCTTTATAGCGGGCTTCAATAATCGCGGTGTTCTCTGACACCGGCACCACATCATCCGCGTCACCAACGGTATGAATAATGGCAATGCGGGCCTCAGCCAGCGTCGACAAAACATCAATTGGATTTCCTAAATAGTCCAACGCTGCGGCATCGTCGGGAAACTCGTATAATTTTTTTAGTGATTCCCAGTCTTTCGGACTGCCTTTACCAACGCCTTTACCACCTGGCCAACTTTTAAAATCGCACACCGGCGCGTCGCCATAAATAACAGCAACGTGTTGCGGATATTCCGAAGCAAAACGATAGGAATATAAACCGCCACGACTGATACCAATTAACGCCGTGCGCGAAGCCAAGCCTTTACTGGTAAGAAATTCATGAAACGCCGCAAAATGTTTCACCGCAGACGGACAGCCAAAGGTATTGCCGACCACGATATGAACGTGATAAAATCCAGCGTCTAATAATTGGATGGCGGCACAGCGCTCGGTAAAGGCATCAGGAAATTCCATGCACCACGACCACGGACGACCGGGCAAAGCGGCTTTGGGCTCGACCACCCAGGCCTTACAACCATCGACGGTCATGGTGTGGCGCGTATATCCGTGCCACACATCTGTTTTCGCGTCAGTAAAGGTAATTGCCGGAGGCGCTTCAGCCTGGGCGGTGGTGAAAAAAAGAAAAATCAACGCTAACGCACAACACCAAGTCTGGCTCAAACAAAAAAGAGAGGTAAATCGGCCGTGAAAATGGGTCATAGAATAATCTTTCATTTAAGTTCTGGAATAATACCCCAGACAGCGCTCATTGTTGAGCATCAGCACATTGATCAAACAACAAGGCGCTGTTTGTTTCGAGGGCTTTGCCCTCGCGCTCCCACGGACTTTGTCGTGGTTTAATTTGCACCGCTGCGCGGCACAAATTATGGGCGGATCGGCTGCGCCGATTATATCCGCCCACCACCACTTGGCGTCCGAGCACCGTTGGCGCTTGTGGCAAACAGCGAACGGCTGTCGATGAGCTGCAAACGGCTTTCGGAAAACGCCCCCCCCCCCTGGAAAAACACGCCCGCCGAGTGGCGGTCATCGGGCATAATGGGAGCGAAGCGACCGCCCGATGATTTTTTGCGTAGCGTTAGCGAAGCAAAAAAAGTCACGACAAAGGGTCGCGGGGCATGGGGCAGAGCCCCAAAAAAAGAGCTACCGGCGGCGCACCAATAAACTATCAGCGGCGGCGCCCGTCAGAATGACCACGCCCATTACCGCAAACGTGAGTGAGGTATCCCACCCTAACAGATTTACAAAATTGGGAATTAATTGAATGAGCACCACGCCGAGGACGATGCCGACCATGGAACCTTGGCCACCGCGCAGACTGCAACCTGCGACCACCGCAGCGGCGATGCCGTATAACTCATAAAAACTGCCGTGATTACTTGGCGTAATTCCACCGCTATCAAAGGCGAATAAAATCGAAGACAATGCGGCCAGTACACCGCAAATCACGTACGCCATGGTGATGACTAAATGAGTACGAATTCCCGAATGACGCGCTGCCTCTTCGTTGTGACCAATGGCATACAGATGACGTCCATAGACGGTCGCGTGCAGCAAAATACCACCTAAGGTAGCGACCAGCATTAAAATCCAAAACGGTACCGGTACCCATAATAAATGCCCGGTGAGAAATGCCTGCACTCCGGCAAAGCCTTCGCCATTACCGAAACCTTTACTGTTGTTGTCGGCAATAAATTGTGCCGTTCCGCGATAAATAAGCAGCCCACACAACGTCACCACAAATGGCCAGAGCCGCAGACGGGTAATCAGCAAACCGTGTCCCAATCCGATGAAGGCACCGCCAGCCAAAATAGCGGGCAGTGCAATCCACCACGGCACCTGCCAATCGACCAACATAAAACATTGTAAGATACCAAGCAAAGCGAACAGGGAGCCAACCGATAAATCAATGCCGCCGGTGATAATAACAAAACCTAAACCAACGGCAAAGATACCACTCATGCCGATTCGACGGGCAAGATTTTGAATATTTTGACCAGATAAAAACTGTTGGTTCATCAAGGTTAAAACCAAACACACAACGATAATTAATAACAACACTGCTATTTCACGTCGCCATGGCGCTAGTCGCACGCCCCAGGTTGGACGTAAGGTCATCATTGGAATATCGCTCATGTTGCTAATCCTTCCGCGACTTGGCCAACCGCCAGACGCATCACCGCTTCTTCGTTAATATCAGTGCCTGATAAAATGCCGGCTAAAGCGCCTTCATGCATCACCGCGACGCGATCACTTTGGCCAATGACTTCTTCCATGTCGGAACTAATCATTAATACCGCCGTCCCATTTGCCGCGAGCGCACGCATGATGGTGTAAATTTCTTGTTTGGCACCAACGTCAACCCCGCGCGTCGGTTCATCTAAAATCATAACCTGTGGCTTAGTCGCCAACCATTTTGCCAACACTATTTTCTGCTGATTTCCACCGCTTAAGCTTGATGCGGACAATTCTCCTGAGGCGGTGCGGATACCTAAGTCGTTTATCGCTTTCGTTGTCGCGGCGCGCTCACTCTGACGGCTAATTAATCCACCACGCACATGATGTGGCAATGTCGCCAACGTTGCGTTTTCGCGCACGCTCATGTCGAGTACCAATCCGGCTAGCTTACGATCTTCAGGCACCAATGCGATTCCCGCACGAATGGCATCGGGCGGGGCGTTAATGCGCAAAGGTTTACCATCCAAGGTTAACGTCCCTGCAAGTGCTCGATCGATGGCAAAAACAGCTCGCGCCAATTCGCTGCGTCCGGCACCAACTAAACCTGCCAGTCCTAAAATTTCGCCGCGCTTGATATCCAGATCAATGGCATGTTCCGGCCATGCACTGGTCCGCACACCGCGTAGCGACAAACCTCCGCGATTAGCAACAATGGTGGCACGAGCTGGCGCAGGCGGCAAATCGCGGCCCACCATTAAGCGGACTAAATTATGATGCGTCAATTCAGCGCCAACTAAATCACCTACATTTCGCCCATCGCGCAAGACGGTCGCACGCGAACAACACGCCATTAATTCTTTAAGGCGATGAGAAATATAAACCACGGCATGACCTTGCTGGGCGAGATCTGCAATGATGGCCAATAATCGTTCTGATTCACTTAACGTCAGCGACGAGGTTGGTTCATCCATAATGATTATGCGTGCATTCAATGAGAGCACTTTGGCAATTTCCACTAATTGACGCTGCGCTAACGATAATCGCACCAATGGCGTTGACGGGTCTAATTCTAAACCCACACGTTTTAAAATCGGCGCTGATTCGCGGCGCATTCGCGCACGATCCATTAAACCAAAAGCCGTACGCGGTTCGCGGCCCAAAAAAACATTGCCCGCAATATCTAAATTTTCGAACACGCTGAGTTCTTGATGGACAAAACCAATACCTAAAGCCGTGGCATCAGCGACTGAGGTGATGGAGACTTGTTTACCTGCCAGAGTAATGGTGCCGGCATCAGCTTGATGAACCCCACCCAGAATTTTCATCATCGTCGATTTGCCAGCGCCATTTTCACCAATCAAACCAACAACTTCCCCAGCGGACAAAGAAAAATCGGTGCCATGCAGCGCAAATACTCCGCCAAAGCGCTTGGCAATACCCGACATTTCTAACAGTTTCGTCATGGTACGATTACCGAACGATCCACCACCATCACTGTCCGCGCTGTTTCTTAAGCTTGGCCCAGAACGCATCAACATTGTCGGCTTTGATATTTTGCGTCGGAACAAATATTAATTTTTCGGCCTTAAGAAAACTGGTATCGCCTGCTAGATGTTGCGCCATTAATTTCATCGATTGGTAGCCGAATTCATACGGCTGCTGCACCACGGTGCCGAAGACACTGCCATTTTTCACGCCTTCCAACGTTTGATCTTCTTCATCAAAGGCGACCACTTTAACTTTACCTAATTGATTAGCGTCTTTAATCGCTCCCAAAATTGCTGGTGCGTTATAGGCCCACAAACCAACCATGCAGCCAATATCAGGATATTTGGTTAAGGCATCAGCGGCATTCGATTTCGCACGAGCACGATCACCATCATCAGCGCGCAAATCTAGGACCTTCACGTTACTATCTTTCAGCGCTTCATTAAGACCTTGAAAACGTTCCTTGGCATTTTGCTGATCTTTTTTACCGACAAACGCCATCACAGTGCCGCCATTGGGCAAGGCTTGTTTCACCATCTCACCAGCGGCGCGACCAGCGGCAACATTATCGGTACCTAAATAAAATGCGCGCTTGGAATTAGGCGCATCGCTATCTTGGCAGATCAATAAGGCTTGCTCAGCCGCCTTATTCAGCATGACGGTTTGATTTCCAGCATCGACGGGACTAATCGCGATTCCAACCACGCCTTTTACAATTAAATCTTCAACAATTTCTTTTTGTTTTGCCGCCGTGCCGTCGCCGACGCGAAATTCGACCGTGTAATTAGGTAATTCCGCATCCGCGGCTTCAATACCAGCTTTGGCAATATTCCAAAAATCAGCGGGAACATTGGTCACGAAAGCCAGTTTGCGCACTGACTCCGACGCCGGTTTGACCGACACTGATGGCTGTTTCTCGCCACTGTCACCACAACCAGTCACCGCTAGCGTCCCAGCAATGCCGGTAATGAATAAAGCAAACGTGGTAAGTGAGGTAAGTGTGAGAATGTTTCGTTTCATGTTCTGTCCTAATATCGGTGATGATCTGTTGGCTACTTGGTCTGCTGCGACACGCTAACCAACCTTTGGCAAACGACCAAGCACCAGCTCGCCGATCCTCTAAGACCCGCAGCAAACACTCAGCCGTCTTTATCATAGGTGGGTCACGCAAATACTTTCTCAAGCGCTTGGCGCATAGCCACTGCATTTGGAGTTATTCCCGTCCAATATTCAACACCAATTATGCCTTGATTGACCAACATGCTCAGTCCATCAATCACTTGGCACCCACGCGCCCGCGCATCGTGCAATAATTTCGTATCTGGAGGATTGGGAATCACATCTGCCACCACCATCGCTGAGGTGAGCGACGATGTATCCAAAGATAAGCGCGCAGCGATATCTGGATACAAACCAATTGAGGTCGCATTAATCACCACATCAACGCCGCTTGGTACCACGTAATCACCACGCCATGCCACCAATTCCACATGAGCCTTAACTGCCGCGCGCAATAGGGACACCAATGCCTGTCCACGTGTCACGTCGCGATTGACGATAATAATTGAAGCCGCGCCAGCGAGCGCCAATTCCACACTAATGGCGCGTGCCGCACCGCCCGCGCCAAAAATTACCACACGCTTACCAACCGGATCCATGATGGCTCGCAATGACTGTAAAAATCCTTTGCCATCCGTATTCTCGCCAATGAGTTTATCACCCCGGCGCACCACACAATTAACGGCGCCCATGACTTTCGCTGAATCTCCTAAACCATCGAGAAAAGGAATCACCGCGACTTTGTGCGGAATCGTACAATTAAAACCACGGAAACCCATGGCCCGCGCCCCCATCACGGCATCGCGCAATTGTTCAGATTTCACTTCGACAGTTAAATATCGCCAATCTAAACCGTGATGGCGATACGCCGCTTCAACCATCACTTGCGATGGATTCTCGGCAACGGGATAACCAAAAACGGCAGTGAGTTCTTGTTTAAAATTAAGCGGATCTGGCATGCGTAACTCGAAACTTCCTTTGGTTGAAGATCTGCCATGCGAAAACCAGGGCACCAGATCAAGGAATAGGCGATGCATACCGTACGTACCGCTCGGCAAGGCAACAAGATGGAAATGAGTGCGCTATTGCGTTATAAGTGTATGGTATTGCGCACGATGCGAACCCAAACAAGCACACTTTCACTCGACTTTGCCACGAAGGTCACACGAACACAGTGCCTCGCTCAATAAGAGCGAGGCACTGACATAAAACGAACAACGGCGAAAATGCTGCGTACCGCGACCATTCTTGGAGTTGCTAAGCATTAAATGAGAAACATGGTCACCGCCGAAAATGGAAACTCCACGGTACCCGTGTTTTTTGGACGTCGAAGCCTCAGGCTTTGGTGATAAATCATATCCCATTGAAATTGCCTGGAGCAACGAAGCAGGTGAGATTCAACGCTATTTAATTAATCCCGCAACATGCGCTGACTGGGTGTCATGGAATGCCGACTCGGAAAAAATCCACGGTATTGATCGACCACGTTTAGAACGAAATGGTTGGGATCCGGAATTTGTTGCCACCAGACTAACCGAAGATTTACACGACAAAACCGTTTACACGGATGCTCCCGATTTTGATGGTTCGTGGGTGGCTAAATTATTTACCGCAGTCAAACAACCAAAACCGTTTCACTGTG
>CANETI010000092.1 GCA_947440715.1 Planctomycetota bacterium
GACAATTAGACGGCATTTATTTGGCATTAGTCTGTGGCTTATCGAGCACGGCGATTGTGGTCAAATTACTCTATGATAAATACGAATTAGATACGTTGGCAGGGCGATTGACGATTGGCATTTTGATTATTCAAGATGTGTACGCGATTTTGGTTCTGGCCTTTCAGCCGAATTTAGCTGATCCGCAAGCGTTACCCATTATTAAAGCATTAGGTGCTTCGGTCGTGCTGCTGATCGCCGGGTTTGTTATTTCGTCCTTAGTGTTGAAACACGTTTTCGCCGCGATCGCGAAATCGCCAGAATTAGTAGTGGCAACGTCGATTGGCTGGTGCGCACTGGTCGCCGGAGCTGCTGGCGCGATGGGTTTATCGAAAGAGATGGGTGCCTTGGTGGCGGGTTTATCTATTTCGGCATTTCCTTATAATGTGCATGTCACGGCTAAGACGTTACCGTTACGCGACTTCTTTTTGACCTTATTCTTTTTGTCATTGGGCATGAAAATCACCATGCCGCGATTGGATTTATTAGGTCCCGTCGTTTTGGTGGTCGCGTTTGTTATCGCGTCCCGTTTCTTGACCATTTATCCATTGTTAGCACTTAGCGGTGCCGGACGGCGCACGTGTTTTTTGACCAGTTTGAATTTGGCGCAATTATCCGAATTTGCGTTAGTTATAGCGGCGTTGGGCGTGAGCTATGGACACATCAGTGGAGACACGGTGAGCGTGCTTATTTATGCCATGGCGATTACCGCGGTATTATCAAGTTATGCAATTCGCGGTTCGCAGGGATTATTTTACCTCACCAATCGGTGTATGTCGGCCATCGGTTGGAAATCGACAGATGATAAGTTGGATGTCGCTTCTGCTGCGCATCATCCCGTTGTTATTCTTGGCTACCATCATGGTGGTCGCGCCTTATTAGCCCATATCAGTGAACAGCATCCAGAATTAATTGAGCAGGTCCTGGTCGCGGACTATAATCCAGAAACATTAGCATCGTTGCGTAAGCGCGGCATTGCCGCCGCCTTTGTTGATTTATCGAGCGCGGACAGTTTGGAACACGTGCATCTAGCGCATGCGACCATTATTATATCGACTATTCCGGATATTTTACTGAAGGGGACCACGAATCGAGCGCTGGTTAAAGCTTGTCGAGCTTTAGCGCCCAATGCTCACATTGTTGCTTTGGCAGACACGGTTGAACAAGAACGTATTTTACAAGAAGCCGGCGCTTCAACCGTTTTAAGTCCACACACCGTGGTTGGTGCCGCATTTAGCCAAATCATTGTTGAGCGCGTCGTCGCTCATTAAATTAGCTTGTTAATGAACCGATTCGTCTGGGCTCATAGGGAATGAAACCTTCTCAATGGCTAATAGCACACGTTTGCAACGTAACCCAAGTCCGAAGCCGCCGATGCCCGTGCTCGCGACGATGCGATGACAGGGGACGATAATGGGAATGGGATTTCGCCCGACGGCACCGCCAACGGCGCGCGCAGCAGCAGGGTTGCCGGCTCGTTTGGCGAGATCACCGTAAGTAATGCATGTCCCAAATGGTACTTTGAGCAAATTTTTCAACACGCGACTCGTGAACAGAGGTAAAAATCGCAGATCCAGGGGCACGGAAAAAGTCTGAGATTGCTGGCGGACGTAAGCAGCTAATTCGTCACTTGCTTGGGTGAGCGTGGGCCGTCGTTCGGTCCGAATGTGAAAACCAGCCTGTTCCCAAGCGCCTAGGCGTAAATCGTGGTCGCCGAAGTCGGGTAGGGCAACGGCGCATAAGCCAATCTCACTAGCGGCTAGTTGTACGCGGCCCAATTTGGGCAGCGTCAGTGCGGTGGTGTGGATCGTCAGTTTATCCGTCATCGGTGGTTACGATGATTCTGAAGAAAAAGAGACAAGGTTTTCATCATCGAGTGAAATCGAGTGGGTGAATGGGGTCTTTGCGATAGAGACAGAGGAGCTGCCGAGTCGCCGATTGACCAAAATGGTTCTTGAGCATGGCATAAGTCTTGTCATCAGTAAGCCCATGCCGGTACCGCCATTTTGGCAATCAGGATTGTTAGGTCAGTCGCTCGTTCCGCTCATGGGCGGAACCATCATGGTGATTGGTCTGGCGATTGTGGGCAGTTATTGGATGACCACACAAGGCAGCCGCGACGATCAATTGAGCGGCTTAGCGCAACGCGCCGAAGAGCGGGCGTTACGCGAACAGGCCATTATTAATCGCGTTGAACGGCAAGTGCGGCAATGTGCGGCGGTGTTGGAGCGCCGCCTTCTGGCGAAAACCACCACCAGCAAAGTCATTCCCTTACAAGAGGACGGCACTCGTCGGCAATTACCGTTAGACGGTGCACCACCATTAGCTGCTATCGTGACGGGTATTGCGGCTCGTGATCAACGGCAAGTTGACGCGGCAACTTGTGCGCGAGATTTATTAGATGAACTAGGCAATACCTTTGCCGAATATCCCGCCAATATGACCATCGCCGTGTCAGGCAAGTGGATGGCAACGTGGGGGCCGGAGCAGGTAGATTTAGTTGCGGCGATGCTGCCGGGTGACCCGGTTTTATTGCCGGCCGAACAAGCGAATTTAACGCAAGCCGATCAATTTATGTGGTCGGATGCTTTTATTGAACCAGCCTCTGATCGTTGGCTTATTTCAGCGAGTATAGCTCGTGATGTTCCTGGAATTGGTCGCATTTCAATTAGTCAATTATTACCGATTCATGAAATCATGCAGCGCAGTGTCGGCGACGAAGCCGGTGTCACCAAGACCGTCGTCTTTGATAAATTAGGGCACGCCCTTGCGGCAACCGGAGAGCTCAAAGCCATTCAATTAGCGGGCGGCAAATTAAAGGTTAGTCAATTAGATGATTCCGTGTTGCGCCGTGCCCAAGTGATAATTCCAGTATCACATGAAAGCGGTTCGATTATTCACGATCCCGTGTCGCATGGCTGGTTATCCGTGTCGCGCGTACCTGGCCCTGGTTGGACGATGGCCACGTATTATTCGCGTGATGACATTGATGCGGCGGCACGTTCAACAGCAGCGTGGATTTTTGGTGTGGGTATATTTGTATTAGGCGCCCAGGGTATTTTATTAATTGTGGTGTTACGTCAGCGCGTCTCGTTACCTTTATTGCGGTTAACGAACGCGACCTCGCTGGTGGCGGCTGACCCGAAGCAAACGCCAACGTTGTATGAACATCGTCATGACGAAATAGGTGATTTATCGCGCCATTTCATCACCATGGCAAAAACCGTTGCCGAACGCGAGGCGGAGTTACGCCAGAGCAATGCGACTTTACGTGAACGCGAAGAATTATCGCGTGCGCTCATTGATAGCGCTGCCGATGCGGTGATCGTGATTTCAGATGGCATTATTACGGAAGCGAATCCTCGTGCGGTTGATCTTTTTGGCGCTCACGAACAAGGGCTCACGGGCTTAGTGCCTGCGGCTTTAGTTAATGCGGGTCAAATGAATGGAGAAGATGGGATGAAGCTGTGGGGGGAATACATTACCGCAGCAAATGAGGGTAAAACGCAACATTTTCCTCTGATGATGTGCCGCAGGCAAGGTGATCATTTCGATGCTGAAGTTGGTTTAGCGCGCGTTCATTTACCTGGTGCCAATCGTTTATTAGCCGTTATCCGCGATGTCACGACGCGAAACGTCATGGAGCGACAACTCCGCCAAGGTCAAAAATTAGAATCATTGGGACAATTGGCAGGTGGTGTTGCTCATGATTTTAATAACATGTTAGCTGGCATTATGGGTGCCACCGAATTATTGAGTCATGATCCCGCCGCTCATGTCGACATGCAGCGACATTTGCGCAGTATTTTAACCACGTGTGATCGAGCGGCCGGCTTAACGCGAAAATTACTGACGTTTGCGCGTAAAGGACAATCACAACGCCAGCAAGTTGACTTGCATCAAGTAGTGCGTGATAGCGCAACGATGTTGGGTCATAGTATTGATAAGCGTATCGATATTCGGTTATCGCTGAACGCGGCACCGTGCACGGTAACGGGAGATGCTGCTCAACTACAAAATGCGATTATTAATTTGGCGCTTAATGCACGTGATGCGATGCCGAATGGCGGACAAATAACGATTAAGACTCGACTAACTGATATTGAAGTAGAAGACGCGCCACGGCTGGTGGTGCCGTTAAAGTCAGGGACGTACCTGGAATTGTCCATTTGTGATACGGGTTCAGGTATTCCGATCGACGTTCAGCCACATGTATTTGAGCCATTTTATACGACCAAAGCAGTAGGTAAGGGAACCGGCTTAGGCTTGGCTGCGGTATACGGCATGATTGTTGATCACCGAGGATCAATCGCCTTAGAAAGTACACTTGGTAAGGGTACTACCTTTTTTCTTTATCTACCGCTGTCACGTGAAGGTGTCACGAGTTCATTTATCGATAAGGTTGTGCCTCCACGACCAGATCGCGGCGTGGTGTTAATCGTCGATGATGAGGAAATGGTACGTTCTGTTGGACGTCAATTATTAGAAGTGTTGGGTTATGAAGTGATTGAAGCGGCGGATGGTAATGCTGCCGTTGAAATATTTTCACGTCACCATGATCGAATTGAAGTCGTTTTATTGGATATGGAAATGCCCGGCATGCGTGGTGTCGATTGTTTAAGGGCGTTGCGAACGCGGCGAGAGAATATCCCAGCCATTTTGTGTAGCGGTTACGCGCGAGATGTATCGCAAGAACAACTGAAAAATGAAGGGTTCTATGCACAGTTGTGCAAACCATATCGCTTGGCCGACCTTGAGCGTGTGTTGGATGCAGCGGTTATGAGTTCGAGAAAAGAACGCTGATGCTGAAACGTAGTTGGCAAAAAAAAGGCTTATTTACGGCGGTGATGACCACGGTCGTGACGGTGCCCCATGGCGCTGCTGAAGAGACGTCGTGGGCTGAGGCGCTGCGTTTAGAGGCGCATGGCTTCGCCAGCTTCGGCTATCTGCAAACGGAAGGTAATAATTGGTTGGGACAGACGGAAAATGGCACCAGTGAATTTTGGGAAGCGGCAGCCAATGTCATAGCACGTCCGTGGGATCACGTGCGCATTGGCGCGCAAATATTCGCCCGTGATTTGGTTAAATATGATAACGGTCAGCCGTCATTAGATTGGGCCTATATCGATTATCGCGCAACTGACGCCATTGGCGTTCAGGTTGGGCGCTTCAAATTGCCACTGGGCCTTTACAACGAAGCCTTGGACATTGATTCAGCGCGGGCGTCGATTTTTCTTCCGCCGTCGGTCTACTCGTTGCGTAGTCGTGATTTATATATTTCTACCGATGGCGCTAAAGCCTATGGATTGTTGGATATCGGCGGTGGTGGCTCGTTAGAATATGCGGCTTATGGGGGAAAAAAAGAGTTCAGCATGGATGCTGGTTTTGCTACCTATGTCTCTGAACTAGGGGTTGGGGATCACGTTGACGATATAGTGATGGATTGGCAGGCAGGGGGCTTTCTCCATTGGCATACGCCACTGGATGGTTTAGGACTGCGATTGAGCGGAACCTACATTGATGACTTTACCGCAGACGCTTTTTTTACCTCAAGTGGTTTAGCGTCCTATACACGTGCTGATTATATATTTGCTTTTGTGTCCGCTATCTACGAAATGTCGGAGGTGACGATTGCCGCCGAATATTTACGCTTGCGAGGTCGTGGCGAAACAAATGTCCCAGGCGCAAGCTTGGTTATTCCGTTAATTGATAATTATGAAGGAACGTACATTAATACGACGTGGCATGCAGCGAGCTGGCTCGATTGTTTCGTTGGAGTAGAGGGCGCTTGGGTGGATGCGTCTGACCGTGATGGCACGCGGGCGTATACGTGGGTAGCCGCGGTTAATCTTATGCCGCTTTCCAATTGGTCGCTCAAGGTGGAATTTCGCGATGTCTATGGCGAATTAGGGATTAACAAAGGTGACAATCCCGGTGGAATTGAAAATCACTGGCAAGTTCTTGCACTCAAGACGACGGTCGATTTCTGATGCGTTATCTCATCCTTCTTTTGCTGTTGAGTTTTCAGATGTCGTTATCGGCGGCAGTCGTCGTCGCGCATAATGACGTGCCTGTCAGTAATCTAGACGAGAGTAAAATTCGTGATTTCTTGCTTGGTCGCACCACGGCTTTTGCAAACGGCCAAACCGTGGTGATTGTGTTGTGCATGGACAGCGCGGCTGACGACGCGATGAAAAAGATAGTCGATCGCAGCGCAAATTTATTACTGCGTGGCTGGAAGCGGTTGGTGTTTTCAGGTTCAGGGGCCATGCCATTACAAGCCGCAACAATACAAGACGCGATTGCGCTGGTCGCACGTACTCCAGGTGCGATTACAATCTTGCCGTTGGTGGAATCGGTGCCGCAGACTTGCCGGATAATTCCTTTGGGTGGAGCGGGAAAATAAACCCAAGCTCAGCGCGTGCGGGTGGGTTTGACCACAGTGGAATAATGCGATGCAACCAATGGCGTACGACACAGGCGCGAAAATATTGTTCGTGATCCCATTCGACTTGCGCCATGATGAGTAATTCATCGGCGAAAGCGTGGTAGCCAGCTTCGCGCGCAAAGCGTTCTGCCTCGACATATTCTTGAATATTACGCCGTTCAATCCAACCAGCTCCGTACATCGGTGCGAACCAGCCGCTGACATGACATAGTGCGGACAGCGTGCGGCCAATGAGCATAAAGATAAATTCACGGTGTGGTGCTGGTGTTGCGCCAAGTTCACTCAGCATTTCTCTGACGCGTGCGCGATGTGCCGTTTCTTCAGCGCCAATGCGCGCGACCATATCACGTTCATTCCCTGGTCGGAGTGAGCGTGCATGTCCATGATAAGCCAACGCCGCCGCATGCTCACCAGCATGAGCGGCACGTAATATCTGGATTAATCGCTGTTCAGCGCTCGGCATCATCGCTCCGTCGCTGGGTTCATTTTGCTGATCAAAAGAGCAGCAGCCGCGTTTACAGCGACACCTTGTAGGCTTTATTTGGTTTGACCGTAGCGCGGATTTCCTCAACCACTGAGGTCGGCACCGGATCATCTAAGGTGAGGATGACGAGTGCGTCACCGCGTCCGTCAATGCGACTGACTTCCATACGCGCGATATTAATTTTATTCTCGCCTAAAATGGTGCCGTAGCGGCCAACCATGCCTGGACGATCTGGATATTCCATGACCAACAAATGTCCGCCGATGGGCAAATCGATGGAATAATCATTGTAACGAACCACGCGCAATTGGCCGTTAACCAAGCTGCCACCAATAATGTGTTCACCTTTAGCAGTTATGGCTTTAACGGTGAGTTGTTCCATTGGTCCACCTTGCGTGCCTTTGACCTGTTCGCTGGACGAGCTGACCAACGTAATGCCGCGATCAGCGGCAATTTTGGCGACGGTAACAAAGTTGACGACTTGGTCGCTAATTTTAGCTAACGCACCTTTGAGCGTAGCGGTCGCTAATGGCTTGGTGTCATATTTAGCCAGATCGCCACGAGCGATAACTTCCAAGCCTTTTAATGGTTCATCCAACGTTTGCACCACAGCAGCGCCAAGCGATTCCGCTGCGGCTAAATAACCATCAATGGCTGGGTCAACGCGCAGTTGCACGTTGACGGCATTGATGATTTTTCCACTGGCAAAGAACGCATTAAATTGGTTGGCAATATCGACGGATACTTTGACTTGCGCTTCTTCGGTGCTGGCACCGAGGTGAGGAGTCAAAATACAATTCAGCGCGCCGCCTTTGACGTAATTTAGGAGGGGGTTATCAGCTGGAATTGGTTCGGTGGCAAACACGTCGATCGCAGCGCCAGCGATCGTGCCGGCTTTCAGCGCCTCAGTTAACGCGGCTTCATCAATAATACCGCCGCGTGCGACGTTCACGATGCGCGCGGTTTTCTTCATCAGCTTTAAGCGATCGGCATTGATTAAATTACGTGTTTGTTCCGTCAGTGGGGTGTGCAAGGTAATGAAATCAGCGCGTTCCAGTAATTGTTCCAGGGACACGGATTCAATGCGCAGTTCTTTGGCCACTTCCGGGCTCAGGAACGGATCGTAAGCGATGGCCGACATGCCCGCTGCTTGTAAAACTTGGGCGACATGTTTGCCAATTTTACCTAGGCCAACGATGCCTAATACTTTGCCGATTAATTCAACGCCGGTAAATGATTTTTTATCCCAATCATTCTTGAAGATTAATTTACCATGCGCTTGTGGAATTAAGCGCGCAACGGCGAACACCATGCCGATGGTGTGTTCAGCTGCCGAAACAATATTGCCAAGCGGGGCATTCATTACGATGACGCCCGCGCCGGTGGCGTTCGGCAAGTCGACGTTGTCGACGCCCACGCCCGCACGACCAACGATCTTTAATTTTGGTGCACCTGCTTTGATGACGGCTTCATTGACCTGGGTCGCAGAGCGCACCACTAAGCCATCATAATTGCCAATGACGCGCAATAACTCGTCGACGGAGATCTTCTTGATGTCGACGGAGTGACCGGCTTGTTTGAGCAGATCGATACCTTCGGCAGCCATGCCATCGGTGACGAGAATATTGGCCATATTTGGACTCCAGGGTCGAGCAGTTAAACAGA
>CANETI010000093.1 GCA_947440715.1 Planctomycetota bacterium
CGTGTTATCAGAAAATGAAAATAATGTCGGTATTTCGATGATTGGTGATTTTAATAAGAAAATGCCAAGTGCGCGGCAGATGTCCGCTTTACAGGCGTTTCTTGATGATTCGCGGGATAAATATCGCGTGGCGAAAAATCGAGTCTACGGTCATCGGGATTTGAACCGCAGTATTTGCCCGGGTGATGCGCTTTATAATTGGCTGAAGCGAACCTATAAAGCCTAAGCAGCGGCTAGGGCGAATGAATCTCGCTCAATACGACATTAAGATTTTTTTGTCGTTGTTGCTGCAGATGTGGGAGTTGTTTTCGTTGCCGGTGTCATGGGCGGAGCGCAGTATAAATCAGGCTGTGCCGGGCGACGGAAAACGTAAATTAGTAGTGCGATTCCGAGCGCAAACATGGGTAAGGTATAGGCCTGTCCTTTAGTCAACCAACCGAAGAATACAGGTTGGCCAAGGTCGGGTTCACGGAAAAATTCGCCAATAAAACGACCGCATCCATACAGAAGTAGAAAATAAGCGCATGTCAGTCCTGGGCGACGATGACGCGCATGAATGGGTAGTAAAATGGCGAAGATTAAAAAACCTTCTAACATCATGGCATATAATTGACTGGGGTGACGTGGCAGTGCATGGGCTATTTGCCACGCTAATATTTCGGCGGCCTGTTCTTTCGGAATGTGGCCTGGTTCAGGAACAGAATGAGGAAAAATAACTGCCCACGGTACCGAGGTCGTACGACCCCATAATTCGCCATTAATAAAATTTGCGAGTCGGCCAAAGCCCACACCAAGGGTGCCGGTTGCGACCACTAAATCATTTAATACCAGAAAACTACGGCCCTGTTTTCGTGCATATAACAAACAGCCGATGAGCATGCCAATCATACCGCCATGACTTGCCATGCCACCATCCCAGACTTGAAAAATATAAAGTGGATTTTGTAGGGTGCCGGTAAAATTGTAGAGTAAGCAGTAGCCGACACGGCCACCGATGATCATGCCTAGACCACAGTAGAGGACAAAATCTTGTAGTTCATTGCGTGATAACGGGACGCTGCCGCGCGCGATCCAACGTAGAGCTAACCAATAGCCAATTAACAGGCCAGCGAGGTAGGCTAAGCCGTACCAGCGAATGCCGACTCCAGGCCAGAACTCAATCAGAAAGGGACTTAAATTGTGAACCCAATACTCAGGCACGGGGCAAATCCTTGCGGATGAGCGGACCTGGCAAATTGCTGAGCGCGTGGTGCACCATAGATTCCATAGTAATCATTGATTCGTCGTTGCGCCGCACTGTCTTGAGCAGCCGCACGTACGCAAGGAGCCCCATGTGAGCATCGACGTTCCGCAAGACATCTTAGATGAGCTCACAGATGTTCCGATGCCGAAGGTGACTGCGGCTGAGACGGCAAAGGATTCATGCCAAATCGGTGACATGACATTGCCTCTGTATCGCTGCGGCACTTTAGTCATCGGTAGCGGAGCGGCGGGATTGCGCGCAGCAGTCGAACTCCATCGCCGCGATCAATCTGTGCTGATTGCCAGTATGGCATTATACGGTGGCACCAGCGCTTGTTCCGGAAGCGATAAACAAACGCTGCATACAGCAGGAACGAGTAATCATGGTGATGATTTTAAATCGTTAGCGCACGCGTTAGGCGTGGGCGGATGTATGGATTTAGATAGTGCTTATATTGAAGCCGTTGGTTCGCTGCATACGTTAGCAGGTTTACAATATTTAGGACTACCATTACCAGTCGATCGATTTGGTGCGGTCCTGCGCTATCAAACCGATCACGATGACGTCGGTCGAGCAACGAGCTGCGGACCACGGACCTCACGTTTGATGGTGCAGGTTCTGGCACGAGAAGCGGTGCGTTTACATATTCCTGTATTGCGTAAATGCGAAGTCGTTCGCTTGTTGGTCGAAGAGATTGCGGGAAAGCGCCAGGTTGTCGGTGCGCTAGCGATCGACTTAGAACATCGAGAGCATCATTTTGGTTTTATCGTTATTCACTGTGCGAACGTGGTTTTGGCTAACGGTGGTCCTGGTGAACTCTATCGCGATTCCGTCTATCCGGCGCATTGTTACGGTGGATTAGGGTTAGCGATTGAAGCGGGTATCGAACTGACAAACCTTACGGAAAGCCAATTCGGTATTGGTACGCGACGTAGCGAATTTCCCTGGAATTTATCAGGTACTTATGTCCAGGTTATGCCCTATGTTTTCTCGCGTGATGCCGCAGGTAAAGAATATAATTTTCTCGCTGAATATTATCGCACGACACGCGAATTGGTGTCGAATGTATTCCGCAAAGGATATCAATGGCCGTTTCACGCAACCCGCATGCTTAATTTTGGTAGCTCGCTGGTTGATCTGGCGATTGCGATTGAGGCTCGGCGTGGCCGAACGGTATTTCTCGACTTTAATCGTAATCCCTTACCAGGGGCAGATGGCCGCGCTTTTTCATTAGGTGAACTCGATGCTGATGTCGCCGCGTATTTAAATAACAATGAAGCGTGTCAAGAATTGCCAATTGAACGATTACGTCATATGAATCCGTTAGCGATTGAACTTTATCGGATGCATGGTCATGACCTTACTAAGGATCCATTGCCATTTAATGTGAATAATCAACACATGAATGGCGGTGTAGCGGTAGATATTTGGAATGAATCATCATTAGCGGGTTGTTTTGCAGTAGGTGAAGTCGCTGGAACCCACGGCGTCACGCGTCCAGGAGGAGCCGCGCTTAATGCCGGACAAGTGAGTGGCGTTCGCGTGGCCGAACAAATTGCCAGCCGAAAAACAGCACCGCCGACCCATTCGATGACAGCAAATAGCGTAGCCGAAATTGCGCGAACCATGGCAATCGCAACGCACGCTTTGGCGAATACCGACGGACTTGATATTGCTCAGACACGCGACGCCATTCAGGCACGCATGTCCGACTACGCCGGATTTCTTTGCGAAATAGCCGAAGTGCCTCGGGCTTATGCTGAGGCGCAGGCTTTACGAACAGACGTATTACAGCGCGGGTTTAGTTGCACACGACCGGCGCAACTCATTGAGGTGTTTCGTTGGCGGCATTTAGTATTGGCCAGTGAAGCGGTATTAGCCGCACTTAATTATTATATTAATCAAGGCGGAGGCAGTCGCGGCGCACGCGCTTATTTGTCCAAGGACGGCACTCAAGTGCCAGACAGTCAACGCGGGGTGCTTGAAGATTACCGCTTTCGCGAAGAGCGCACTGCTGATCGCGAATATAAGTTGGTATTACGCTGGCTGGGAGATGGTTTCAGTATCGAACAACGAGCGCTGCGTCAGATGGAAGACCTCGGCAGAATATTTTTTGAGAAAAACTGGAGTTTTTATTTAACCGGCTCGGTGTACCAAAAGAACTTTCAACACCGATAGACGAGAGCCCAGCCCGAACGGGCCCTAAAGCTTATTCTGGTGTGGAACAATGACCGAGAAATAACTCGGCTGAGTCCGGCTCGTTAACATGCGCGTGTAAAAATGGCATCAGTCGTTCAAGCGCATTTTTTCCACTGCGCTCATATGGTTGTTCGATGAAACTATGGCCGATTCCGGTTAAAACGATGAGGTGACTGTCTTCGTTCGCCTCAATTGCTCGAGCATGTAAACGCTGGGCCAAACGAGCAGGAACTTCGTTGTCACTATCGCCATGAATTAAAAAAAGCGGAGGTAAACGGTCAGCCGGCATTTCCATGGGGTTGAGTAATTGACGCGTATGTCCAGAAAATTGCTCTAATATTTTGCTCGTCGTGGTTGAACAACCTTCCCACACTTCCAAGGTGGGAGTCACGCCACAGCCGATGAAACCACGAACACGAATACGTTCATCATTAAATAGCTGCATGGCAGTGGTAAGCGCCGTCAGTGATCCAGAACCGCTGCCCATAAAAATAACTGAATGGTCACTCGCTCCATGAATCGCAGCTTCATCAAGAGCTTTGGCGACCCCAGCTTTGACATCATCAATAATATCCTGGCCACTACGGGCTCCATCATTTAATAAGCGAGTACCAACGTTAATCGTTGCGAAACCTTGCTCATTCAAAAACAGCGCAAGTGAACGTAACTCCTGATGCCGGCCTTGTGACCACCAACCACCATGACAGAGAACGATGACAACTTTACCCTGAAGGCGTTCTGGAACCATGACGTCAACCTGTTGACGCGGATGCTGACCATAGGCCAATGATAAAGAAACGTGCATATCAATCATGGTGTATCCAGTGGCCGCGATGGTCGACAATGTTTCAGGCGGCGCAACCGCTTGCTTGGTGAGTCTCTTTTTGTTCAATGTAATTCACGCTAGGCCCAGAGACCGTTTCATCTCGTTCAATGATAAAGACGATTTCACAGGGAATATCTGGGCAAATGAGCGATTCACGGAACAGTTCATATTTTTAGTACTTAAGCGAATGAGCTAAAAACTATTCGTATAAAGAGTTCACCCCAGGACTATGTCCTGGGGTGAACGACGAAACACCGTGATAATTCAGAATCAGCTCAATCGCTGCTGGTGTCGCCAGTGCTGTCCAACAGATTGAGATTGGCGGCTTTGACTTTGACTGCAATTTCTTTGGTAACCTTTGGATTATCCTTCAGGAATTGCTTGGAATTTTCGCGACCTTGGCCAAGTTTGACGTCGCCATAGGTGTACCAAGCGCCAGATTTATTGGCGACTTTTGCCAACACGGCAAGATCTAACAAATCACCAGTGTAGCTAATACCTTCATTAAACATGATATCAAATTCAGCTTTGGTGAAGGGGGCTGCGACTTTGTTTTTGACCACTTTGACGCGCACACGGTTACCAACGGTTTTGTCGCCATCAGTTATGGAGGTGACGCGGCGAATATCGAGTCGTAA
This sequence comes from Planctomycetota bacterium, assembly GCA_947440715.1. GTDB lineage: Bacteria > Planctomycetota > UBA11346 > UBA11346 > UBA11346 > BOG-1363. Next base: position 4,907 of record CANETI010000093.1, read on the forward strand.
GGAAGCCGCGAATTTTAAGGCGCGACCACCTGGTTGGGTTTCTGGACTACCATAAATGACGCCGATTTTTTCACGAATCTGATTGATGAAAATAACCGTCGCTCGCGAAGCGCTGATGGCACCAGTGAGTTTACGCATGGCTTTTGACATCATGCGCGCTTGTGCACCAACTTGGCTGTCTTCCATTTCGCCGTCGAGTTCTGCTTTAGGCGTCAAGGCAGCGACGGAGTCAACGACCACCACATCGACCGAATTCGAGCGAACTAATAGGTCACAAATATCGAGTGCTTGTTCGCCATAACTTGGCTGACTGACTAATAAATCATTGAGGCTCACGCCGAGGCGTTCAGCCCAAGTCGGATCGAGCGCATGTTCGGCGTCGATAAAGGCGACCACGCCACCTTCTTTTTGCGCCTGAGCGGCAATGCTCAACGCGAGGGTGGTTTTACCCGATGATTCAGGACCATAAATTTCAACGATACGACCACGTGGGACGCCGCCGATACCAATGGCTAAATCTAAACTTGGGCTGCCAGTGGGAATGGAACCAACTTCAATTTTTTCAAATTGGCCAAGGCGCATAATCGAGCCTTTGCCATACGCTTTGTCGATTTGATCAAGCGCTGCGTCGAGTGCTTTTTTCTTTCCAGGATCAGTACTGGAATTCATGGAGAGAACGTGCTTCTCAGCTTTTTCGGCAGATTTATCGATAGATTTTTCTACTGATTTGTCTGCTTTAGATTCTGCGGATGCGGATGATGCGGCCATGGTTTTGTCCTGGGCTATGGTTGGGTGTTTTGAGAGAATAAAGGGAAAGTGAAACGGGATACAATGGTTTGAACGATATGAACGCCTGAGGCGAAAATGCGGATGAGACTTTCTTCAAATTAAGAGCTTGTGCGAATTAGGTGTTCGTGCGAATTGGACGTTTGCGCGAGTTAGGATATCGTGCGATAGACGAACATTAATGGGCCAACAACTTCGACGCTGGCAGCAAGTGCCTTATGTACGACTAGTGGTTGATATTTTGGATTAGCAGGAATTAATTCGATGCGATCTTCATAAAATCGCACGCGCTTGAGGGTGGCTTCACCATCAACGACGACGGCTGCGACTTGGTTGTCTCGCACCGTTCCGCCGTGCTGGATGATGGCAAAGTCGCCATCAAGAATGCCATCATCAATCATAGAATCGCCGCGCACTTTTAAGGCGAAGCGTCCTGGGTTTGGAGTAATGTCGCTGAGATAACCGGAGTGTTGTTCCGTGGCCAAAATTGGTACACCGGCGGCGATCGCGCCGATGACAGGAACACCTTTACTGGCCGGCATGCGACCAATCGCTTCCCAGCCTTTATCGGTGAGCGATACGTTGCGCTTCTTTTCGCGATCAGCCATCAACAGGCCTTTGCGCACCAGCGCATCAACATGTTTGCTGACAGCGGATGGAAAGGCGTAGCCGAAATGCTCAGCGACTTCAGCGCGGCTTGGCTGCCGGCCTTCATCCTGCGCATCGGCGAAGTAGTGAAGGATCTTCGACTGCTGGGGCGGTAGGGTTCGGCTCATGGCGGCGCACTATGGGGCGGTACGAACACATGTCAATATGGACGCTTGTTGTTGGTTCATTGGGTTCAAATGGGCCAGTTACAGTCCCAGATCCCAGATCATCTTTATGAACGTTTATAGCTTAAAAAGGGCCGAATTTTCGAGAAATAACCATTTATGCGGCGCCTGCCGCGCTCAAAGTTGGCTTCAGTGTAATGGGCGAACCTGCTATTTATGATCCGTTTTCGACAGCGCCCACGGAACAGCGCGGTCCATCCAGCCAGCAAATGATGCGATGGCACGACGCTGGAGCGGATACAAATGGCGATCATACACTGCCGTATATTCCATGTGCGGCATGCCACCACGAGCGGATTTAAACGTACCAGCACCAGATGATAAATGTAAGCGACAACCACGTCGTTGGGCTTCAACAAATAAGAGGGCCATTAAACGACGGTATAAGCCTAATGTTTGCGGTAATTGAAGATCGTAGCCAATTAAAGGAGTTGTTGCCCATCCATTTCTTTCCAAGACACCAAGTACGCCGACTAGGCGTCCATCTAAACGTAAAGCAAAAAGGTCTAGAAAACCGTGTTCAAAACAATGGTTAAAAAACGCGGGTGTAAAATCAGGATTTAAGGCGCAGTGTTTATCGAGAAAAAGCTGTCGAAACAGTGTTCTGAGCGCGGGCAAATCTTCTGCGCGGAGTTGTTGCGGAGAGACGAGCTCAAGATCAGAACCCAATAATAGTTTACGATCGCGTTTCAGATGGTTATGTCGCCACACGTCGGCTTCACGTGGATCGACTAAGTAGATTTGGCGAGCGGGTATGAGTCGCCAACCATTTGCCTCTAAACCGTCAGCAAGATCGGCATCAACTGCGCGACAAATAGAACGCATCATTAAAGGACGATGTGGAAATTGTTTAATTAATCGTGGTGTCGCTTGACGTAAATGATCGGCATTCCAATGAGGATGAAGATTGGTTGAAAGCAAATGATTGGCGATGATGGCTGCGCGATCCAGATTACTGACACGCATCATTGCTGATAAGGGGGTTGCCAACGAGAGGGCGAATAATTTGGCTGCGGGTTGACGCCATCCCGCCATCATGTTCATGGCTTCAGCATAAGGATAGCTGATCCAAGCGGCGTGGGGGCTGGCGACATAACTACTGTTGGAAGGTCGCCCGCGTAAAATCGTCACCGGCACACAATCCCCGCCAATAAGGGTGTAGGTGACCTCGGCTTCGGCATTCGCTACCCAATGAGATCCGCCATGATTTTCAGCCTGATAGAGCCAATTATCATGACTGCTGATGGCTGATGCTATCTGTGCAGTTGGCTTACCGAGTGATAAATTTGATACGGCCGATGATCCAGCTAACCATGGTGTTAACATAGTTACTCATTAGCCAAGAAACATGAAGAATTGGTGTAGAGAATAGATTCTTGTTATGAAGACAGAAACTAAACCAACCGCTGCGGCTTAAGCGAAGCGGCTCAAGAAACTCTTAATTTCCGCAACCACTCGACCATTTTCTCCGTCGCTAATGATGGATGTTGCGGGCGATACATCATGCGAATGGTGCGATTGACTTTCAGATCGCGAATATGGCAAGATCCCAATTCCATACCTTGCACGCAACCATCCGGAATAATGCCGAAACCAAGACCAGCGCGGACCATCGCTTTAATGACTTCGACATTAGCTAATTCTAAAACGGGAGAAAATTCGAGGCCGGCTTTTGCGAATGCTTGATCAATTAAGGTGCGAACAGTGAGGCCCTTCGCAAAGGTCACGACGCGACGCTTGGATAAATCAGCCATGCTGGTGGGGATGTCTTTACTTGGTAGATTTGGCGGATGGACAACGACTAAAGGATTTTGAAATAAACGTTCGCACGTCAATTTAGCGTGCTCTGTCGTGCCGACGGCAATGTCTAACTCGTCGGCTAATAGCATGGCCATTAATTGCGGGCTGGACTGGCAGACCACCTTGACCTCGACGCGTGGATTGGCCTGTACGAATCCGGCAAGGATAGGTGGCAACGTGTAAATTCCGATGGAGTCCACCGTTCCCAAACGCACGACACCCGCGACTTCGCCATCGCGCGAGCGCACGCGTTCGGGCAGGGCAGCTAGTCCGGTTAATAACTCGCGCGCACCATCGGCC
>CANETI010000094.1 GCA_947440715.1 Planctomycetota bacterium
AAAGAAGCATTGCGGGAATTACACGACGATAAACCACGGATAAAATCTATGAGCGCGTTTCCGTGGATCATGGAAGAACAAATCTGCGGGAACTGGCATTAATATTTAATTGAGTTAGAATCGGTATCAATAAAATCTGAACTAAACCTAACTTTCGATCACGCTGAAAATGGTCGGGAACAGTCGCTGAATTCTGCGACAGCAGGGTGGAATAAATATCGTGCAGGGAATTCTGACGCGATGAAGAAAGGGAATGGCTCATAAAGCCGGCACTTCCGAGCCTGCCTTCATGTCAAGTAGATAATCGCTTTCCTTCGTGTTGTAACTTTTTGGAGTAAAATGGGTTAGATGCTAAGTTTACAGACATTACCCAACGGGATTCAGTCCCATAGCCCGGGGTTGCGCTCTAAGCACTACCCTGGGAAAGAGTCCCATCGCACACCCCAATGATGCCCGCCCAACTTTGTGGGTAATGGGTAGGTCGCCGGATTGGGCGAACCCGAACCAGACCGCCTCCCCTGGGCGTGGATCGTGGCCACCCTCGGCATCATGCTCTTTATCGTACTCGCCTATTTTTTGCGCGATGACTTGATGCCGATGCTTACCGCGTGGTTTGAGAAATTCCGCCGATAATTAAATCAACCTACTTACTGACTTTATTTTTTTTGGGGAACGTTTTATAAATGCGGACTGCGAAAAACGCTCGTTGGTGGATTGATGTCAAATTTTTCACGGCCTTGAATAATCGTCAGGCCACTCATTTGAGTTCGCAGGGTTTCTTCTACGATTTCGAATAAACGGTGTACCCAATACCAATGACCTTGCTTAGGGTCGAAGCCCGTTATGGGATCGATTAAAACATCAAAGTACGGTTTACGTGGATCGCGATCAATATTTACTGAAATTTTATTCTCGTTGACGCCCTCTACTCTAATGTGATTGGGATGCAATAATTGTGAGGTTACACGCAAAACGACTTCTGGTTTAGAAAAAGTCCACAAAAATAAATTGACGTGTTGACTGGACGACAAAAAAGCCAAACAGTCTGCGGCATGATCATGAAATTTTCCTTCCTCCGTTAATGCACCGCCAAATAACTCAAAGCCCACGTCGATACGCGTACGATTGCGTCCACGCGCTAGCTGCGTTGCCGAACGCAAATTAAGGAAGTTGCGTTGCCACAAGGTATTTAGTGCTTGTTGGACTTGGTTGGGATCATTCATGGTCGTATACCTAAATAATAAGACTTAAGAGTGCGAACGTCGGGTAGCGTGGGATTTCCACGCTGAAGTCTACACTCGATTTCCGCGCGCAGCACTTCGCTGTACATCAACTCGACAACAACACCTTTAACTGAGCTTCGTCGATGACGTGTACGCCCAACGCTTGCGCTTTCTCTAATTTTGATCCGGCCTCGCTGCCAGCTACGACGTAGTCGGTTTTTTTGGACACCGATCCACTCGTTTTGCCGCCTGCTGCTTTAATCGCGGACTCTGCCTCTGAGCGTGACCAAGTTGGCATACTGCCAGTGAGAACAAAGGTTTTACCGGCGACTCCAGCTTTGGCTGCGGTGACTATTTGCTTGGCCGTCAGATCGACGCCGACGGCTTCTAGGCCTTTGAGCACCGCCACGATTGCTGGCGACACCAATTGATGGAAGACATTATCTGCTGTGGTTTCATCAACCCCGCTCATCGGCACCACGCCCAATGCCGCTGCTTCCATTTGTTCCTCGCGCTTTTGTTGTTTGCGAATCGACAACACGGCGTGGCGATCTCCTGCGATATAGGCGACGGCGAAGGCGTGCAGCGCGTCCCATGAACCAAAGCGTGCGGCAAAATCATCGCTCAATTTCGTGCCGAGTCCTGAGATGGACAAACCAGCCAATACTTTGGCCAAACCTTGCGCTTTTGCGCCAGCCAACGCGGCAATTAAATTGTCCGCGCTTTTTTGCCCAAACGTTCGGCGCTTATCGTTCACATCCGCTTCTAAGGATAAACCAGCCAATTGTTCTGCGGTCAGGTGAAATAATTGATCGGGGCGCGTTATCTGACAATAGGATACTAAGACATCGACCACCGCCGGACCTAAGCCGCGAATATCCATCGCATCTCGCGCCGCAAAATGCCGTAAGCGTTCACGCACTTGATCGGCGCAGGCGAAATTAGGGCAAAAATGCGACACGTTTTCCTTGCCGCTCGGATCGGGACGCCGCTCAACCACCACTGCCGTGCCGCAGGTCGGACACTCCGTCGGCCACGCTATGGCCGACGCGGTGGTTGTTCTTTTACTTTTATCAACCGCGACCACCTGAGGGATTATTTCCCCCGCCTTTTGTACAATAACCGTATCGCCAACGCGAATATCCTTAGCGGCGATCTCAGCGAAATTATGTAACGACGCACGCGACACGGTCGAGCCAGCAATGAACACGGGATCTAATTCGGCAACCGGGGTCAAACGACCGGTCTTTCCCACCTGAATCGTTATTGCACGCAACAACGTTGAGCGCCGCTCCGGAGGAAATTTATAAGCAATACCCCAACGCGGATGGTGTTCGGTTTCACCAAAGCGATTATAAGTCGTGGTGTCATCTAATTTAATCACCATCCCATCAATATCATGATCTAATAATGCGCGTTGCACGGTGTAGGCCAAACAAGCGGCATACGCGGCCTCCATTCCATTGACCGTCGTGGTGCCGTGGTGGACGCTGAAACCTTGTTTTTTCAACCACGCCAAACGCTCAGTCTGAGTCGTCGGCAATGGCATGACATGCAACCCAGGCGGAATAAAATAAATAAAACTTTGCACACCCTTGCCGCGCAACACCTCGGCGTCTTTACGCTTCATTAATCCAGCGCAGCCATTGCGCGGATTGACTAAGAGTTTCTCGCCCGCCGCAGATAGCTCCGCATTTAACGCGGTAAAAGCCGCGTGGGGCAAATACAGTTCGCCACGCACTTCAAATTTATGTTGTTCCGAAATCGTCAATGGCACCGCGCCGGATTCACGGACCTGTGCGGTAATCACATCGCCTTCTATGCCATCGCCTCGGGTTACGGCGCGCACTAATTGACCTCGGTCATACATTAAACTCACCGACATGCCGTCAATTTTCGGCTCAATTACTAAGGATAACGGTGCAGCGATTGATAAGTCCAATTCTTTGCGCCGCGCACGTTCCCAAATTTCTAATTTTCCCCAAGATGTCCGTTTACGGAACTCACGATCATCCGGTAAATCGTTTATTGCGACATCTTCGCCTTCGCGCACAAAGGCATCCGCTTCCGTGTTGGCTTTTTCCAACGACAACATGGGTTGATCGTGACGAACGGTTTGAAAGCCATCGCTGTGATCGCTGCCCGGCGTCGACTGATGTCGTTCAGTGAGCGGCACTCCCAACTCATCGGCCAAGCGCTCGTAGCGGTCTTTCAGATCATCATATTCCGCATCGCTCACCGTGGGAGCGGCGGCGGCGTAATAACGTTGATCGTGGGCCTGCAATTCCGCATTTAATGCGGCCAGTTCAGCGAGACGCGGGTCGGTTTCAGTCATCGTTGATAGCGTTAGTCTTGATGGGGAGACGCAAGGGTCAGAAGTCCGGAGGTCCGGAAGTCCTCATCAGAAGTCCGGAGGTCCGGAAGTCCGGAAGTCCGGAAGTCTTGCGTGATCCCAATATTATTGACCACGGGCGCGTTTATTTCGGCAACAGAAAGGCGGGGCCATTACTGATCTAAATAAATGTCCATATTACTATTGGCTCCAGCCTTTCTGCAGCTAAATTCATCACGCACGTAAATGAAGAAAATTCGGAGCAGGCAGGACTTCCGGACTTCCGGACTTCGCCTCTTGCACCCTCCACAAGTTCCTAACGCTACTCCCCCCATGTCCGCCTTTGTTTATTTACTACAATGTGCTGACCGTTCGCTGTATTGCGGTTGGACCGATGATCTGGAACGACGACTCGCCACGCATAATGCCGGAAAAGGTGCGCGTTATACCCGCGCGCGATTGCCGGTTTGTTTAGTGTGGTCAGAAGCGGTTGCCGATCGCAGTGCGGCGCTGAAACGCGAACGCGCCATCAAACGCTTAACTCGAACACAAAAATTGACTTTAGCAGGACTGGGCTTGGCGAAACGACGACGCACACGACCATCCCGCGCATGAGCATCTTGCAAGACATGGCCCAACTGGTCGACGAGTTTCAAAATCTCCCCGATTGGGAAGCTCGTTACAAACGGATTATTACCATGGCGAAGAATTTATCGCCGATGGATGAGACGCTCAAAACCGACGACAATAAAGTTCGCGGCTGTTCGTCGACCGTGTGGCTGCATGCTGAAATGAAAGATGGACGGGTCATCTTTCAAGCCGACAGTGACGCAGTTTTAGTGCGTGGTTTAGTGGCGTTGTTAGTGCAGGTTTATTCCGGGCACCCAGCACAAGACATTTTAAATGCGCCACCTGATTTTATTGAAGAGTTAGGACTCAACGTCAATTTATCGCCGAATCGTGCGAATGGTTTAACCGCCATGGTCAAACAGGTGATGATTTACGCAGCGGCGTTTAGCGCAAAAAAAACGAACTAAACGCCTCGATTAACCGCCGTTTTGGCTTTAAAGTCTTTCACGATTTGTTCCCAGGGCGATCCAGCAGGCCAAATATCGGCGGGCTCCCAACCAATCACATCCCGCGCTTCACTTAAATCCACAGCGGCTTGTTGCGTGGCACGGCTCGTCACATAAGCAGAAACAAAACACAGCGCTGAGGGAAAATGTAATTCGTTTTCTACACATGCCGCAAAGAAATTTGCCGCGTCATTTTGTGACAAGGCGATTTCACCACCCCATTTGTTACTCGCCATTTGTTCGGCTTCATTCGGATTACGCACCACCCAACCAATGCGCGCCATGATGACGGTCATGTCATAACGTCGAGCAAACATTTCGCCCATCACTTCGCACGCGGCTTTGGTGAATGAATAAGCATCGTGCGGTGCGTAACCATCGGCAACGCGCACGGTTTTCTGTTTCCAATTATGCATTTGACCAACGCGAATGGTGCTCGCCACGATCACGCGCTTAACTCCCGCCTCATGAGCAGCGGAATAAATATAATAGGGCCCGACAATATTATTGGGCACTAAGTCACTGACAAACTCGGCTTCGTCTGGGGTCGCGGCTAAATGAATAAGTGCATCCATGCCGCGCACGGCATTCGTAACGGCGGTTTGATCGGTCAAATTCGCGACCACCTGATCAGATAAGTCGGACATCGGCACACGGTCAAAGCCACGGACCCGATGCCCATGTTCCAACAACCGACGTACCACGACTCGGCCCACCGCGCCTGCTGCACCGGTGACTAAAATATGCTGACTGCTCATGGACTAGCTTTGTAAGTACACACGATGCGATTGCTATGTCCCTGACCGACTTGTTTCCCCCCCAGTCTCAGCCACATCGTCCGGATTGGTTCCGCGTCAATGGCCTTCGCAACTTATTGCTGGGTGCGGTTTTCACCGCGTGCCTGGTCAGCGGTTGCTCGCCTCGTAGTGCGGTGGAATTACGCCCAGATGCGGAAGCTGGAAATGCCGCTGCGCAATATGCGCTCGCTGATTGTTTTGCCGAAGGACGCGGCGTCGCCCAAGATCACCAACAAGCCGTCGCTTGGTATCAAAAGGCCGCAGCCCAAGGTCACCAACAAGCTTGCTACTATTATGGACTGTCGCTTATTAATGGAACAGGCATTGAAAAAAATGAAATTGAAGGATTCGCCTGGGTAGAGAAATCCACCAATACGGGGTTAGCGAACGCGCAATTCACCCTGGGGCGCTGTTATCAGGATGGAATTGGTTGTGAGAAAAATGACGGTGAAGCAGCCTTTTGGTTTGCCAAAGCCGCGGCACAGCAACACCCAGGTGCACAGTTTTATTTAGGTAGTGCTTATTATTACGGCACTGGCGTTGAGCAGGATCGCTCAGTCGCAGTGACGTGGTTTACTAAGGCCGCCAAACAATCGTATCCCAACGCGCTGTTCGCCATGGGCGTTTGCACCATGCGCGGTTTCGGAATTACTGCTGATCCGAAGCGCGCTGTAGCCTGGTATCGCTCCGCTGCAGAACTCGGAAACACAGGTGCGATGGCAAATTTAGGTCTGGCATATGAAGAAGGCCTTGGCGTCGAGGCAAATCAAATCATGGCCGCTGATTGGTTTCAAAAAGCGGCTGAGCATGGCGATGATTGGGGACAATATAAATACGGCATGTGTTGCTATCACGCTGAAGGTCGGGCAGAAGATTTAGTTGCCGCTGCGTCTTGGTTTGCAAAATCTGCCGCGCAAAATCATCCCGACGCCCTCTTTATGCATGGGATTTGTCTCATCCAGGGGAGTGGTACCGCGATTGATATTCCTGCTGGAATTGCGGCCTACACCAAAGCAGCAGAACGCGACCATGCCACGGCGTGTTATTATTTAGGTCTTCGCTATCGCAGTGGAGACGGTGTTGAGGAAGATATGGTTGCCGGCCTGACGTGGCTGCGAAAAGCAGCGGAATTACATCATATCAAAGGCACTTTCGAGTTGGCCCGCAGTTACCAAAACGGCTGGGGCGTTAATCGTGATTTAGCCATCGCTGCGGGTTGGTTTCGTCAGGCTGCTGATAAAAAATACGCCCTGGCAGAGCACGCCTATGCGTGGTGTCTGCATGACGGAAAAGGCGTCAATGTCGATGTTGCGCAATCATTAGTCTATCTGCAGCGCGCCGCTCATCAGGGCCTAGATGAAGCTGAATGCGATCTCGGTTATGTCTATGAAATGGGTGAAGGATTACCAGTCGATCAAAAGCTGGCCGCCTCATGGTATTTGAAATCAGCGACACAAAAGCATCCGCGCGGCATGTATAATTATGCTAATTGTCTAATGCATGGCATTGGTGTCGATTTGGATGCCGCTGCGGCGATTACTTGGTACCAACGTTCGCATGAAGCCGGTTATTCCTGGGCAACCTATCAATTGGGTTTATGTCACGAAAATGGCAATGGCGTGGAGAAGAATAAAAAAACCGCCTTTGACTATTATAAACTAGCCGCCGAAGCAGGATTGCCTGAAGGCGAATGTCTGTTGGGTATTTGTTATAAAATTGGTTTTGGTACTGACGTCGATTATCCCCAAGCGTTAATTTGGTTACGCAAGGCCACGGATCATGATCAAGGTCGAGCGGCCTACGAACTGGCACGCTGTTACATTTATGGCAAGGGTGTTGAAAAAGACATGTCCACCGCAACCACCTGGTTACACCGCGCAACCGTACTGCGCCATCCACGTGCTGCCTATGTCTTAGCTTTATGTGCGATGAATGGTGACGGCATGGAAAAAAACGAAAAAAATGCCATTACTTGGATGACCAAAGCCGCCGGTCTTGGCGAAATAGAAGCTCAGAACGATTTAGGTGATTATTATTACCACGGTATCGGCGTTGAGAAAAATTATGATATCGCAGCGGTGTGGTTTCGGAAATCAGCTGAAAATGGTTTTGCCGAAGGTATGTATAATTACTCCATTCTGTATCAGCTTGGCGAAGGCGTTGAAAAAAATATTACGCAAGAAATCATCTGGTTAAAAAAAGCAGCCGAAGCCGGTTGGCTCGATGCCATGAATAACCTGGGCGTCCATTGCCTCAGCGGCACTGGAGTGAAAAAGGACGTGATTGCCTCTACTAAATGGTTTTTAAAAGCCGCCGAAGAAGATCATACCTTAGCCCTCTATAATTTAGCACGGGCTTATCAATTTGGTTGGGGCATTAGCAGCGACATGAAAAAATCTTTAGATTGCTTCACTCGCGCCGCCGCCGCTGGCCATGAGCCGTCGGCAAAGGAATTAGTGATATTGCGGAAATCATTAGGCGAGGATTGGGTGCCTTAGGAGTACCGACCGACGGAATTCGACTTTTTATGTCTGATGTCCGATGTCCGATGTCCGGCCCGCTCCTCGCTTTCTTCATCTACATACGCAATTAATTTAGCTGCAGAAAGGATGGTGCCAGTATTGATTAGGATATTTATTTAAATTAGTTTTGGCCCCGCCTTTCTGCAGCCAAAATACACCTGTCCCTAGCCAAGTCACATCCGGTCCACGCGGGACATCGGACATCGGACATCAATCTTCCGATATTCCCTTTTCCCCACCAAACCTATCATCCCCACCATGCTCCTCCACGACCTCGTCCCCCCACGTAAACCATCTCCTGAGTCCTATTATTGTTTAGTCCTGCATGGCTTAGGCGACAGCATGGAGGGTTGGAAACCCGTGGCTGATGAATTGCAGATGGACGCGCTCGGTTGGTGTTTTGTCCAGGCCCCCATGCCCTATTACGGTGGTTGGAGTTGGTTTGACATTTATCCGAATCGTTCCGTTAACGATGAGCACATTCGCGAACATCGCGGTGAATTAATTGCCTTTATCGATCACCTTCTGATACCGATTCTAACTCAATTAAATATTAATGCCAGTTCCCGCAGATTTGTTCTTCCATGATCCACGGAAACGCGCTCATAGATTTTATCCGTGGTTTATCGTCGTGTAATTCCCGCAATGCTTCTTTGAGCATTTCCGCTACGG
>CANETI010000095.1 GCA_947440715.1 Planctomycetota bacterium
ATGGGGATATTCACCGCGGTGGCGAAGCGTTTCATCACTTCTTCCATGTCACGCTTTTCATCACGTCCGGTCCAGGCGACGGAGACGTCGAGCACATGCGCACCTTCGGCGACTTGCTCTTGCGCCATGTGCACCATGCCATCCCAGTCGTCTTTGAACAATAATTCGCGGAAGGCTTTAGAACCGGTAGAATTGGTGCGTTCACCAATAATTAAAATTCCAGTGTCCTGCTTTAACGTGGTCGCGTTATACAATGAGGATAATTGTGCGGGAAAATTATCGCGGCGTTTATGGCCTGGTTGCGCACCGTGCAGAATATCTGCTACCGCTTTAATATGATCGGGCGTGGTGCCACAGCAGCCGCCGATTAAGTTGACGCCGTAGCTCTTAACGAATTTTTGATGCCATTTTGCCAACTCAGCAGGAGTTAAATCATAGACGGCTTTACCACTGACGTTGCGTGGAAGACCCGCGTTCGGCAAACAGGATACCCAACGCGTGGCATGCTCGGCTAAATAGCGGATATGACTGTCCATCAAGTCAGGACCGGTGGCACAATTCAGGCCGATAATGTCAACGGGCATGGCTTCCATCGCGGCTAATGCACCTGCGATATCCGTACCGGCCAACATGGTGCCGGTGGTTTCTATGGTCACTTGTGCTTGAATGGGAACTTCACGTCCAACTTCGGCCATGGCTTGGCGAGCGGCTAAAACCGCACATTTGACTTGAAGAATGTCTTGTGAGGTTTCGATCAGGATGAGATCAGCTCCACCTTTGAGCAAACCACGAGTGCCAACGAGGTAGCTGTCGAACAATTTATCCCAGCTTATCAAATTTAATGACGGCATTTTGGTGCCGGAGCCCAGCGCCCCTGCGACAAAGCGAGGGCGTTCTTTCGTGCTGTAATCATCAGCAGCAGAACGTGCTGCGCGTGCAGCCAATTCCGACAGCTCTTCCGCTTGTTCGGCAATGCCGAATTCACCAAGCGAATGTGGCTGGGCATTAAACGAATGGGTTTCGACGACGTCAGCGCCAGCAGCAAAATATTTGCGATGAATGGCGGGCGCAATTTCCGGACGTGTACGGTGTATTAATTCAACGCAGCCATCTTGTTTACCGGTACCAAGGTCAGCCGGTCCAAGATCAAATTTAAATAATTCAGTTCCAAACCCACCATCATAAATTAAAATACGATCACGCAGTGCGGCGAGAAACGGGAATTTCTTCGCCCGTTCATCGCGACGATAACCGAGATGTCCCGAGACCGAACGCGGGTCCACAATGGGCATGCCGCCGTGGTGCGGACAGAGGTTGTCGCAAAGGTGATCAGCAGAACCGTGAGCAGTGTTGGTCATGAGCGTTTATTAGCCGATAAAATGATGGTCTGAAAATGAGGTGAACGTGTTTCACGCGGCAATTCATCGGTGTGATGTTGCTGTAGGGCGCGTGTCCAGCGTTTGAGTTGTTCTGGGGTAAATCCACGATGCTGATGGCCGAATGCATCCGCCTCGACCGATGTGTGCTTGGCTAACGTCACCACCAACAAGGTTCCGTCCGGAGCTAAAATGCGAATGGCTTCACCAAGGGCGCGTTCGGGGTCGGTCATGTACTGCAAGCTTTGCAGGAACAGGACGGTGTCTGCGCTGGCGTCCGGAAGTGGTAATTTTTCTCCACTGCCTTCAACGAAATGGACATTGGATAATTGTAAGGTGGCAACGCGTGCGCGTGCGGCAGCCAACATCGCGCTCGAAGGATCGACGCAGGTCATCTCAGTCGCTTGTGGGGCAATTAATTCAGTCATCGCGCCATCACCGGCGCCAACATCTACGCAGCGACCAAAGCGCGTGAGGCGAATAAAACCATGGCATAAACTTTCCCAGGTTCTCCCAGGCGCATATTCGCGGTGCAGGCTACCGGCGACACGATCAACCCATGAGCTACCGCGACGTTGGCGCAGGGCGATTAAACGTTCATGGTCAATTTGGGTTTGCGCTTCGTTCGCAGAAAGCGCGCGCACCGCTAACCACGCGGACTTCAAGGCACTGTCTAAATCATCGCGCAGGCGATAGCGTCGCGCGCTGCCCTCGGGCACATCGTGGGTCAGCCCGGCTTGTTTGAGTTTGGCCAAATGACCACTGATTGAACTTTGCCCCAACTCCAACACGTCTTGTAATTCGGCGACGGTCAGAGGTTCCTCGGCCAACAGGTGCAAGACCCTTAAGCGAGTTTCGTCGGCTAATAAGCGTAAATGATCACCGATGGCCATGACTATATCGTTCCATCGCGATGGAACGATGCAAGGACCTATCCCTGGAGGTTACCAGTTGGGTGTTTGCAAATAGATACGGTTTTGAGGAGTCGCGCTAACGACACGCACCAATTAATTTTATTCTTAGCTCAGGTTAACTAATGCGTAACCATTTCGGGTGCATTTTTTTCGCGATAGGCCAAATCAGCCATAACAGTACCCACGGCGGCGGCATCATCTGGTGAAACGACATCCGTATCCGTGCGCCAAGCGGTGACTAAGACTAATTCTAATGCCACATGCCAATTCGGATCTTTAGCGGCGATGCGTTCAGCGACCATTTTCCACGCTTCGGTCCAAAATTGTTCAGGTTGTTGGCCTAACGTGCGCGCCGCGCGTTGAGCCGAGGTCAAGTTGCCGCTAGCGATGGCTTGGTGAAAATATTGAATGTCATGATCAATACAGGTGCGAATGGGCTGGAGGCCAGCTTCATGACGGCACCACCATAATTGGTGGCCTATTTGAGTAATGAGTGTGGCGATATGTTCGGGCGGAGCGACATGACTTAATCGCTCGCAGGCGACTGTCCCTAAAATAATATGAAGCAAATAGCGGTTGGGATCATGGAAACGTAAGCGTACTTGTACGGCGAGTGAACCCAGAACCCAGCTTAACGTCGCAAGATTGGCGTTGAGTCCAAGGTGATCCGACATGATGCGGTACGCATCTTTCGGTGTCGTTTCGTTGAGGAATCCTTTAAGCGTCGCCACGCTGGCGTTAGGCTCACTCTTAGCGGTTGGTAAATCACGTTGCCAGGCAATCAATTGCTTAGAAGGTAAATGCATGTCACTTGATGCTTGATCGCTCATCAGTCCATCAAGATAACGTTGGCGCATCAGTGCGCGTTCGCTGCTGCTGACATGTGGCCATAATGTGACGAGGCCAGCTAAGCAGGCGAGTTGCAGTCCAATATTTTTTGCCAGGTCGATGGTTGCGGGACATAATTGCCGACATAATTCGGCTTCATCTTTGGGAATGGGAGCATACAGCAATTCGCCAACATAACTGGTTACTTGTTGTGCGGGCATGGCGCTTGCCATATCCAACGCCTGTTGTCTCAGGGTGACGGCATTAATTTCGGCATCCCCACAAGCGGCAGCTAACACCAGCGCTAATCCTCGTTCGCCGAAGCCTTTGGTGGCGAGCAGCTGAGTAATGGCGGTGCGAGCGGACGTATGATGCATGACACACGATGCTAGAAAGCGGCCACTGCTCGCAAGAGCGTGTCTGATTCAGCTTACGGGATCAGGACAGAAAGACAGAAAGGTCGTTAGATCTGGCCGACAGTCGAATCACCGAGGTTCGCTACGATCGGCCACGGAGCCCGTGCCGGTGCGGGAACGTCGGTTCGCTCCATCATTAAATAGCAAATCGTGCAGCCTTCGGATTTCTTATGGCGTTCAAAGACAGTGGGAAAGCGCGTGGGAATCTCGAAACGATAGCCGTTGGGATAACAATTACGCCACAAACCGGTCAGCGTGGTGAGGTTTGAAAGGGCTTGGAAGGCATAATTGTGCGTGTCCGAGGCGATAATTAATCGACCTTTCGGTGCGATTGCGTGACTGAGATCGAGTAAAAATGCTCGATTCATTAAGCGTCGTCGTCGATGACTTGGTTTAGGCCAAGGATCTGGGAATAACACATAGGCACGTTGAAATGCGGCGGAAGGTAAACGATCGCGGACAAAGGTATGGGCTTCACCGCTATATAAGCGCACATTGTTGACGCCGACGAGATTACATTTGTGAGCGGTTTTGGTCACGCGCAGGCGATCATATTCAACGCCAATAAAATCCTCATCGGGATGTGCCGCGGCCATTTGTGAAATAAATTCGCCATGGCCGAAGCCGATTTCTAAGCGCAGCGGTGCAGTGCGGCCAAATAACGCGAGGGGATCAAGCACGGTTTTACCGAGATCACCGACCAGACTGGCTTGGGTTGTCGTACGAACCCGATAACGACGCATGCCAGTAGATACCATAAGACACTCACTAAACGGTTGATCGGTTCACGATGGACGTTCGCAGACGTCGGATGACGTACGCTGACGCACGCAAAAGCGCCATCGCTAACGCGGGCGCGCAGAATTACGGCTTCTCGGCATTGGTGCAATTAGCAGCCAGCAGAAGCTCGTGCGTTAGGGTGTTGTCGGTGTCGCTGGACCTGGGATGGTCGTTGGAACCTGGTTCGCGACGGTGATTTTTGCTCCGTCAGCTGAGAGGGCGACCTGAAAAGCTGGGGAATCAGCAGGTATCGTGACGGTACCCAGCGCTTCCCATCCGCGACGGCCACCTTCAGCAATAGCGGTCAAATGTAACACGCGACCTGGAGTTAATGGAACGACAAACGTATTGCTGCCCCATTTTAATTCTTTGCGAAAGACATTGGATTGTCCGACGGCATCACCGCCAACCAGGTAAACCTGCGTCGATGAAAATGACAAACCAACACCAACGCCCACGCCGGAAGCGCCCCCAGAGCTAAATCCGACACCAGCACCAGCGCTGGGACGTCCTTGACGATTTTCCATATTCTTAAAAAAGGCGCGATCAACTTCTGCCGTCACGGTGATATCGACTCCACCAACATCGCCGTAACGTCGCGGTTCGCTGCAGCTACTTAATAAACTAATCATCACAAGACTGACCAAAAACGAGAAAGAATAATATTTGATCATGAGCGAGATTATTTCTTTTTGTAGGGAGTCCAAGTGGTGGGCGTGTCCCATCCTTTTGCATCAAATAAGGCGTTCCAGGCGGGGCCGGTTTCTGATAATTCGACTTCATCAGCAGGTTTAAAATAAATCATGCCATTGTTATTGAGCGCATAGACGGTCTTGCGTTGTGCGGGATCGGTAGGCCAAGCATAGACCACAAAGCCTTTATGTTGTGCTGCCCCAGCGACCGCATTGAGTGTTCGCGGACCATCACTCGCGCCAATGGCGCCACCAGCACCATCCGGTAACCAGCAGGCAAAGGTGTAACCGTGCACGTCGGGATAGGGGGCATTCCATGCCATGGGTAATAAACTTAAACGCACACTGTCCGCGCGATTATCTAATGGGCCACCAGACAATTCATTGAAGAAACCGAACTCACCAATTCCATCTTGGTTTTGATCGACATAGCCGCCACCTTGGAATTGAATTTGTGCCGGAAAGACGCCGGATTTCAAACTGGCAACCACGGCGGCGTCATTTGCGGAAATACGTGATTCCAATAAATTAGGAATGGCAATGGCGGCGATAATTGGCATTACGCCAAACCCCAAAATTCCACGCGCCTCCATGGACCATTGGTCTTTTGATGAGGTGCCAAAAATATAGCCCGTTGTTGCCGCTCCTGCTGCGCGAGCTAATAAAATGGTCGCTAATTGTTTATCTTTCGGGTCACTAAATGGAACAAATGGCAGGAATCCTCCCGCTGCACGCAAAACCGTTGGGGTGTCGCTGGCTCCTAAAATAGCAGAATTAGGCGGAGCTTGTTCAAAGGCCGTTTTGACGGCGGCGGTCGTTGACCATCCTCCGTCGGTGGCATTCCACGCCATGGAAGCATTGGGATCGCTGCTGATGACCCAATATTTCTGATCGCGAATGATGGTGAAGGGCAATGGGATGTTGGGCAGGCTGATTTGTCCACTTTTGCCTTCTTCAGGCAGGGTCATTTGCTGTAGGTTGGCACCAACGCCGATAAACGCATCCAGTGCTTTTGATCTCGGAATGGCGATGGTGACGGAAGGAAATGGCGCACCAGGAGATACAGACGCTAAAATAGTTCCGGTAATTGCACTTTTGATATCATCATAAGTTATTGGCACATTAAATTGAGTAATAACGCTTTCAATTTGGGTTTTTAATTGGGCGCTGGTCATGGGCGTGCCTTGTGCCGCCAGTAGGTCGATAACCATCGGTTCTAATTCTTGCCAATAGACCGCGCTATCAAATCCATAAGACATGGCCATGTACGTATTGGTTGGTAGACGGGCAAAAAGGCTGCGATCAACGGGTATTAATCCAGGAGTCGAAGATTGCTGACTCAGGCGTTCACGAATGCCTTCAGGCAGGATGGTCATGTCCCAATGAATCGGGCCTAAAAACTTGTCCATTTGTTTTAGGGCATCAAAGACAGCTTTTTGATCTGGTTGTGTTTCCTGTTTGGCAATGGAGTTTAAAAGTGATTTATAATTCATCGTGAATACCACATCGGCATCATCAGTCGAAATAGTATACGGTGATGGCGGCTGATCTTGATTGATTCCCATGACTAAGCGCGAGCCATAACGAGCGAGCGTAAAGGCATCCTTATCACGCGCGCCGATGGTACCGCTAATGGCTTCATCGGCACCAGGTATGGTCATGGGCGTCGCTGACTCATGAGTTTTCAGTGATAATTCCATGATACGTTGAGCCAACTCACCAAGATCAACTTGTAAAAAACCAGCCGTTGTGGGTTTTGTAGTTGTTGTCGCTGGAGCCAGCGGATCGGCATCTTTGGCCACGGGTGGCGTTTTCACTAAATCCGTAAATTGGAAATTAAATGAACGTAGCGCCTTCATAACATCGAGTGGATTAATGCCGGTATCTTTTTCTATTTTTCCCAGGGCGTCGCTGGTTTTTAGTCGCAACGCTTCCATGGAACGATCGTTCCATAATTTGGCATATAAACTGGCGTCAAAATGTTTAATTAAACGCGCTCCATCACCAATGGTGAGCGACATAACGTGTGGCGTATCTGCGGCGGCTAAACTTAGTGTTCCCATGACGACCAACGAAAACACACGGGGAAGTAAATCGTACATCAAACGCATAATAATCCTTTGTGGTGCGTACGTTCAGTCAGCAAGAGCAGCAGGTGGCTTTCTAACACTATCCAACGATCCCGCCACCAGTGCCAGTGGCAGTCAATTGAACAAACTGGTGGTCGAGTGAACCGGCGTGTTGCGCCTGCGACCACTTGTTAGAACATCCAGGTCATGAAACCACATCCCCCGGGCGCTGTTGCGAGTCTCGTTTTCGGTATTTGTGCCTTAATCACCGGCTTGGTGCCGTTGTTCGGCATGCTGTTAGGCATGATCGCTACGATACAATCTCGGCGAGCGGACAGTTTCTTGCGCGCAGATCAAGATCGTTACCAAGTGACCAGTTTGCCGGTTGCCGGTTTGGTGACCGGTATCATTGGAATTACCATGTCGTTGGTCTCAACGCTGTGGGCATTATTTTGGTTTGCCGTAATTGGCGCCATTGCAACTGCGGCAGCACATCAACCGGTGCCTGTGGAGCCGGTACTTTTGTGGTAGCGGTGTAAACTGTGGTAGCGGTGTAAACTGTGGTAGCGGTGGAGACTGTGGTAGCGGTGTAAACTGTGGTAGCGGTGGTTACTGGCTTTAGATTTCGCGTTGAGCGATAAATAATAATTAAATCAGTGCAGGGAACGCCTATTATTTTGTTGGCGAATTTTCTACCAAGGCAGCTTTTTTCCTGCCCGCAGTCAACCACGCGCCGACACCAAGTGGCGCACTAATCAATAAGACGGGTAAGCCAATCAGGGTAAAGAGCGGCATCACTAAACCGGTTAGCCCGAGAGCGGTTTGCGCGACTGGTCCGCGATCGCTGAGTAAGCGTTCGCCTAAAGCGCGGGCACAAACGGCGTAACCAGCTCCAGCCCAGAAAAACACCCATAAACCAAGCAGGATTTGACCGCGTAGTCGTGTTTCACCGAATTTAATCAAAACGAAGGTTAGAAATATTGCGGGGATGCTCCAGACGAAAAAACCAACAATAAAACAAGTTATCGGTGCCTGTCGTAAACGATCGACGGCGAGGCGTTGGCGATCTGGGGCTAACATCATCCAGAGCAGAGCCATACCAAAAATGCCGATCAATAATCCGACGTAGGGCACCGCGCCCAAGGCTAATTCTTGCGCTTTATTGAAGCGATCAATTTGTTCCGGCAAATGATGGCTAACGGCTGGGCCACCGAGGCCGAGCGGATCGGATTTTATGTCACTCATATAAGTCTCCGCCAAGTGATGGCTAACGTGATGCTGGCAATAATCGCCCCGATCACGATTTCAATTAAGGTGTCGGGATCAAAAAACGCAACTGCGCCACGCAAACCACCATCATTGGTTACGTCAGTGACGCCAGCGATGTCTATATTTGGCATGATGGCAATGCCCACGAGAAAAAATGCAGCAATGATAAACCAGGGGAAAAGAGCGGTTTTCTCTGGTGTGCTGATTCGCGCGGATAATTGCTGGTCAGCGACGCGCGCCATGACCTGCGCGGTTAGAACTGGATTGCGCGGCGCATC
>CANETI010000096.1 GCA_947440715.1 Planctomycetota bacterium
ATCAGCACCTTAGTGGTATCCATTTTTTACCTCATCCCACAAATGGTTGGCGCTGGCGCATTAATTAAACCGTTATTGGGCTGGGAACATTGGATGGGCGTTACCGCCGTTGGTAGCGTCGTGATCGTCATTGTTTCGACCGCTGGTATGGTGTCGACCACCTGGGTGCAATTCATCAAAGGTGGTTTATTGGTGGCTTTATGCACCTTGCTGACCGGCATGATTTTAAATCGCGGTTTTGATACCACACCTGGCGATGATAAAGCCCATCGCTTTATCACGGCACCAGCCGCTGATATTATCGGAAAACCAGGTAATACGGTATTGCCCGAAGATGGCGCCTGGACAGGAAAACCTTTTGTACGCATTAAGGATAGTACCGGCACCTTGCAGATCTGGCGCAAAGATGGTGATTTTTTAAGTGAAACACAAACCGTAGCAACGATCGAAGGCGTGGTCTTTAAAAATGGCAAAGCTGCCAGCGACACCAACGATCTATATCCCGTTGGTAATGTGTCGAAGCTCCCTGATGGAAAAGCTGAAACCGGAGCGCTTGGTCCGCTGGAATTCTTCCGCGTCTTTCAAGACAGCGAAATTATCTTGTGGAAAAAAGACAGTGTCGACGGAACCACCATTTATTACCAAGCTCCCACCAAGGGTTCTGAAATTCTATCCGTCGGTGGCAGCCCAACTTTTTCTGGACTACGTAGCGATAACTTGATGACTAAAATTGATTTCATCTCGTTAATGTTGGCGCTATTTTGCGGCACGGCTTCATTGCCACATATTCTCATTCGCTATTACACCGTGAAGGATCAAACCAGCGCACGCAAAAGCACTATTATGGGCATTGCCGCCATTGGCTTTTTCTATGTTCTGACGCTGTACTTAGGCTTAGGCGCTATGACCAGTGGTGGTTTAGATCCAACCAATAGCAACATGGCGGCTCCTCTTTTAGCAAAGAGTTTTAATGAAATACTTTTTGCGGTAATTTGTGCCGTAGCTTTCACCACCGTACTCGGAACCGTCAGCGGACTTATTATGGCTGCCAGTGGTGCCGTCGCACACGATTTAATGACCAATGTGTTAAAGATGGATCTCAGTGATGAACGACAAGTGCAATTCGCGAAATTAGCGGCCGTTGCTGTCGGCATCATTGCCATCTTACTCGGCATCGTGTTTGAAAAAATGAATGTCAATTTCTTGGTCGGCTGGGCTTTCAATATTGCCGCGTCAGCAAACCTGCCCTCGTTGGTGATGTTGCTGTTCTGGAAGCGCACCACGAAACAAGGCATCACCGTTGCTATCTTTGTTGGGATGATCACCTCACTCGGATGGATTTTGCTCAGCGCTCAAGCGTTCAAAGACGTCTACGGTTTAAATCCTGCAGATGCGATTGTGCCTTTCAGCCAACCAGCCATTGTCAGTATTCCCCTAGGATTTTTAGCCTTGATCATCGTCTCATTAATGACGAAACGAAATGGAACCATCCGCGAACCAGCGAACTAAGTTTCGCGCGAAGAAATTTCGACGCCTAACTCGGTAATAAGCCGCGCTAGGCGTCGACCTTGTGATTAGCTACCGTATCGCCTAGGCTCTATCCCAGGAGAGTGTTTCAATGGATCACAAACGCCCACGTTTTCCCGATCAAGATATTGTTTTAGTCGTGCGTAATCCGCACCGTGCCGGCTCCTTAGGAAAATTATTGAGCGTGATTGGTGATGTTGGTGCATTGGTCGGTGATCTGACCACTCGCTCTGTTTCACCGTATCACAGCATTCGTGAAATTACCGTCTCGGTTTATGACGATGATCATTTGGTTCAGGTATTAAGTGCGATTCGCGCACAAACCCAAGCCGAAGTTCTCGAAACCTGCGACTTAGTTATCGCCCGCCATCAAGGCGGAAAAATTCACTGCGGACGTAAACAGGACATTAAATTACTGTCTGATCTACGCTATATTTACACCCCAGGCGTTGCCCGCGTTTGTCGCGCCATTCAACGCGATCCGTTGAAAGCATTAGAATTAACCGGCATTGGTAACAGCGTCGGCATTTTCACCAACGGTACGCGTGTACTTGGCTTAGGCGATATCGGCCCGCTTGCTGGCATGCCCGTAATGGAAGGCAAAGCGGTTATTTATGACCAATTCGTTGGGATCAGCGCCGTGCCGATCTTGGTCGACACCAAAGACCCAAGCGAATTCATCGACACCGTCGTGCGCGTCGCGCCCACGTTTGGCGGTATTCATTTAGAAGACATCCGCATGCCGGATTGTTTCCGCATCGAAGATGAATTAATTCGCCGCTTAGATAAACCCGTCATGCATGACGACCAACATGGCACTGCCACGGTCTTGTTAGCTGCGGTGCTGAGCGCACTGCGCCATACCAATCGCGATGGTCGCCGCGATATGATCTGCGCACAAATCGGTTTAGGCGCAGCCGGTTTCGGCATCGCAAAATTATTACTCAGCGCGGGCTTCAAAGTCATCGGTGTTGATCGCAACGAACAAGCCTGTGCGCGCATGGAAAATGTCGGTGGCGATATTGCGTCCTTAGAAGACGCCATGGCCAACGCCGACATCGTCATCGCGACGACGGGTGTCGTCGGTTTAATTAAACCTGAAATGATTCGTAAGGGGCAAATTATTTTATCCCTGTCGAATCCAATTCCCGAAATATTCCCCGAAGAAGCCTTAGATGCAGGTGCCGCCTACGCCGCTGACGGCAAGAGCGTCAATAATGCCTTGGCCTATCCCGGTTTATTCCGCGCCGCTTTAGATGGCCGCCGCAAAGCAATCACGCCAGCCATGAAAATTGCCGCCGCACGTGCAATTAGCGCACTCGCTGGTCCAGATGAATTAGTTCCAAGCCCGTTGCATCCCGACGTTCACAGCGCAGTTATTGCTGCGGCAACCGAAGCGTTCAAAAAAGAAGACGCTAAGAAATAACGTGATAGATATTGTTACGCTGAGCGCAAGCGCAGGCGTAACAACAAGAATAAGCTCATAAACATCGCTGCTAAACCAGATCCTAACCCGCAGCCGCCACCGCCGCTGTTTGTTCCACTGCCGCCAGTGCCACCACTACCAGCGACAGCCGTCATCGTCTGCGTCAAAGTAGGCGAGATGCTCGATTGATGGGTCGGCGAGCCATTATACGTGGCCTTTATGACATGTGCGCCAGCACCCAAAGCGCTGGTAGTAAAGGTTGCGCTACCAGCCGCCACAGTGCCTGTCCCTAACGCCGCAGCGCCATCATAAAAAGTAACGGTGCCTGTTGGCGTACTTCCTGTGACGACTGCCATAAAGGTAATTGCTGCGCCAGCACTCGCCGGATTGATTGAGGACGTCACCACGGTCGAAGTCGTGGTTCCAGTCATGGTGTAGACCTCGGTGTCCTCACTGCCATTAAATGGCGTCGCGGTCTGATAGACCGCTTTAAAGGTATAGGCACCTGCAACCAACACCGACGTGGTTAATTGCGCGCTCGCACTACCGTTTAAAGTGACGGTTCCTAACGAATTAGCGCCGTTAAAAAAATCCACTGATCCAGCAGCCGTTCCCGCTGTAGCGGTCACTTGCGCGGTCAAAGTCGCCGTCGCACCAACGGGAGTTACGGTGAGCACCGTGGTCGTATTCGTTCCAATAACCGTATGGGTCACCAACGCTGACTGACTACGCGCACGACTCGTTGACCCATCATAAACCGCCGTCAGTTGACGCGTCCCTGGCAAGAGCGCACTCGTCACAAGATCTGCGAACCCCGTAGCTACATTAATGGTGGCATCCCCTATTTTGCTAAAACCATCATAAAATGAAACGTTTCCCACAGGAATGCCCGTCAGTGAGCTAACCGTCGCTCTTAATGTGACGCTGACACCAACATTAGTCGCCGTCGTTGGCGATAACACAATACTCGTTCCTGTGGTGGGCACCCGACGAATGGTCAGGTCGTTATTATTACTGCCACCGACGCGACATAATTGATAGGCGACCGTTTCAATCAAAGGAAGATCTTGAATAAGCCAGGTCCCCATCACTGCACCCAGCTGCACGATGTCAGTGCCATCATTATCAACTATAACATAATCGGTATTCAGGTTTAATCCGGTTAATGCTCCAGGTAATGTTCCCAGGTGATTTATAATAAAATTAGCACCACCAAAATTACAGGTGCCCTGTACCACTAATTTATCCGTCTCATTTGTCCCAAGATTAAGGATCACGGCGTCCGTACTAGAAAGTTCCACATTTCCCGTACTGGTCAGCGTTCCAATTGCCGTTGCGCCGCCGTTGCCTGGACTAATGGCCGCTTGTGGCGTCAACAAAGATTGAATACCACCAACCGTGCCTGTGCCCGATAAGTATCCATTCCCGAGTTGAATGGAATTCGGCATAATACTGCGAACTTCCAGCGTTCCACGGTCCACTCGGAACTCACCCGTATTAGTCGGATTTTGCGTTATCACGAGTTTTCCTAATCCATCCTTCGTTATTCCACCCGACCCACTCATGATTCCGCTCACGGTCAACGTCGAAGTTAATTCCTGGACAGTTATGAGTTGCGTTGCGTTAACCATCAGTGGCAACGAAACCGTTGCACTGGCATTCGTACCGGTCAGTGACAAACCACCTTGCAAATTAATACTATTTCCACCCAAGGAATAACCAGTTCCGTCGATTACTATTGGCCCAAAAACAGTACCGGCAGTTATATTATTGGTGTTATTTTTCTGCGCCCCTGCCACAGGAAACGTCAGCGGAGCCCCACTGCTAGGCACCGTTAAGCCGCTCCAGTTAAGCGTAAGATTCCATTCCGGATGTCCTGTATTCCCACCTGTCCAAGTCTCTGCCTGAGCAAATGTCGCGCTGCCTATTAAACATATAAATACCGCAAGGCGCTGTAGGGTCGTAAACTTGGTTAGCGTCGTAAACACAGTGGCGTCTTCCTAAATTGGGGCGGGAGCATCTCTTGCCAAGGACTTGAAACAAGTCTCCTCGCGAATTTGCTCACTGACCCGTCTCAAGGTCTTTAGTCGCTTATCTGTTCCTAATTGATGTCACAACAAGTAGATACCTACAATTCACCAATTTTAAAAGTCTACCGCAATCAAGGTTTTATGATTGAGATAAAGCGTACGCCCTGGTTCACACCAACCCAGGTACCGTGGTGGCCGTGCTGGTACCGAAATGTTCCGTTGGAATATCCATGCGATTTAACAGCTGCACAAATAAATTCGAAAAAGGTAGATTATTTTTGGCGTCAAAAGCTAAATGTTGGCCGTGTTTGAATCCGCCACCTGCCAACAACAGCGGTAAATTGCGCCAATCATGTGCGCTGGCATTACCTAAATTTGAACCATAGAGAATCGCCGTGTTATCAAAAACCGTTTTATTTCCTTCTTGTACTTGTTTAAGTTTATTCATGAAATCGTTAAGTGCGCTGAATTCTTCGGCTTCGATTAATCCTAACTCAGCTATTTTACTTTCGTCTTGCCCATGGTGCGACAAATTATGCCAGTCTTGCGTGACACCTGGGACGATCGGTATTTGGTTCATCCCACCAATACGATAGGTAATTATGCGAGTGGAATCCGTTTGTAAGGCCAGCACGATCATCTCGTTCATCAGTCGAATGCGCGCAATCGCGTCTCTTTTCTCGGTAATATCTTTCGGCTGACTCCCTTCGACTTTTGGTTTGGGCTTTTGCACCCATTCCTGTGCTTGCGTCAGTCGCAATTCTAATTCACGCACCGAGGTCAAGTACTGATCCAACTTTGCTTGATCGTGGTGACCTAATGACGCATTGAGTTTTTGGGCTTCACCACCAACGGTATCGAGGACACTGCGGCCGCGCTGCAAGCCACGCATATTGGCTTTTACTTCACTTGGTGAGCCATCGATAAATAATTGGGCAAACAATCGCGCTGGCGAACTTTCGCCTGGGATTTGAACGCCGCCTGCTGTCCACGACATCGATTCGCTGCTGTTGGATACGGCTAAATAAGGTACCCGGGTTAAATGACCAATGCGTTCAGCCATCAGCTGATCAACTGAAATCGTGTTACGAAATCCAGCCAAGCCTGGGTGTTTGGCCGCGGTTAGCCAAGTCATCTCACTCGTATGTCCATTCGCCCCATTTTGCTCTTGATGGGCCATGCCGGAAAAAACCGTTAAATCCGCAATGTGTGGTTTTAATATTTCTAAATACCGTGTGAGTTTATAATCCCGACCTGCGGCTTCTGGAATAAAGAATGGCTTATGAAAACCCAATCCAGCGCACATTGCCACAAAGCGTTTGGGCGCTCCCGCATTTGCCGGTTCTTTGGCAAATGCTGGCACCATGGCCGATAACCAAGGAATACTTAATGCGACCCCAGCGCCTTTAAGCAAGGTACGGCGCGATAATTGATGGCGACTAAGAACGTTGACTGATTTCATCTGTACTCCGTTTTATTTATTTAAAAAAATATCACTTTGGACGACTTGAAGCACCAAATCTCGCATGCCGCCTGGTTGTTTTTTCAGCTGTTGCACCATTGCTGCAATCGTTGGGCGGTCGGAAAAACCCATTTCACGACCACTGGCAAAGGTTAATAGGCGCTCAGCAACATTGGCAGTAATACGATCTTGATCCTTGAGCAGTAAACTCTGAAATTCATTAAAGGTATTAAAAAATCCCGCACCAACATATTCGCCACTTGCATCGACCGGTGGTCCAATTTTATAACGAACCTTACGCCCATTAACCTCTGCATTAAGTGCCTCACCCGCTCCCTGCGAACGATAATGATCGCGGAAACCACCAATGACGTCGTAACTTTCCAGGGCAAATCCTGGTGGATCTAAAATACGATGGCAACCGTTACAACTTTCCAAGGTTCGATGTTTTTGTAATTGTTCACGAATGGTGATTGCACCACGAATATCCGGCTCGACACCCGCTACCCCAGCTGGCGGAGGCGGCGCCCTAAAACCAAGAATACGTTCCATCATATAGACGCCACGAATGACCGGCGAAGTGTTGGTGCCATTCGCACTGACCTTCAGCACGCTGGCCTGAGTTAATAAACCGCCACGTTGGCTGTTGGGCGGTAGCGTTACTTTTCGCATCTGACTACCAACCACTCCGGTTATTCGGTAATGAGCGGCTAAACGATCGTTAAGCACAGCGAAATCTGACTTCACCAAATGACTCAGTGGTAAATTTGATCCGATTAATTCAACGATAAATGCCCGCGTTTCCGCCACCATCGAATCACGTAAATGGTCATCAAATTCTGGATAAAGTAAGGCGTCCGGAGTGGTAAAATTAATTGTTCGTAGATCCAACCAGCCGTCAGTAAAATCAGCGATAAAACGCTGATGATTCGGATGAGTCAGTAGTCGTTCGGTTTGCGCACGTAAAACATTTGGGGTATGCAAACGACCCGCCGCAGCTTCCTGTAATAATTCCGCGTCAGGCATGGTTCTGAGCAGAAAATACGATAAACGCGAAGCGATGGCGTAATCATCTAATGGTTGCGGCCCAGGTTTAGCCGTACCTTCTTTCAGAAATAAAAAATCTGGAGAACATAAAATGGCGCTGGCGGCCGTGCGCATTGACTCATGAAAAGATGAGCCCGCCTTTAATTCATTATTGAACAGCGCCACATAAGGCGCGACCTGACTATCGATAACCGGACGACGGAATGCCGCTCCGGCCAATAAGTGCAGCTGTTTAGCCCCGTCACTCGCTGGGTCTTTGGACACGACCACAGGTAACGCTGCGGTTTTTGTACCTTTGGTTTTAACTGGCTGTTCAATCGGCAAATCGCCGAATAATAATCGCTGACCGGCTAACGGCCAGGTTTCATATAATGGTCCCTCAACTTCGACTCCAACGATACCCAAACCTCGGCCTTTATATTTATCTACCCCTTCTGCTTTTAACGACTTGTCTGGACTTAAACCCAACGGTGAAATTTTTAGACTATCACCAACACGTAACCAAGCCTTCATTTCAAAGGTCGTTGGTTTTTTATCAACGGAATAATAACCCTGTATATCTGCATCTGCAGAACGACCGAAATTTCCCGTGTGCACTGAAAATGACAGGGGCGCATCTGATTGATAGGCATAGGCCGTGATACGCAAACGATATGGCCCTGGCACCTCAATGCGCACATTATCCAGCACCGACGAGGGGAACCCACCATTATTAAATATTACTACTGATCCATCTGCGCGCTTTAACCAAGTAGTCTGAAGCGCCTGTTTGGCTGAACGCGATTCGACATAAGAATAGGTCACATGACCGCTCGCTGGTTTTTTGTTAGCAAGTGGCATGGAATTAATTGCCAATTCCGCCGCCTCTAAATAGCGACGCAAGTGCACCTCTGACAACCCGAGGGCTTC
>CANETI010000097.1 GCA_947440715.1 Planctomycetota bacterium
AAAGTGCGCACCGGCACTGGTCATGAAGTCACCATGCCGAACGCTTTATTAGTTGGCACGTCGGTGGCGAATTTTTCTCGTTTCGACCCACAACGAGGAGCCATCATTACCACCACGATTACCATTGGATACGATACGCCGTGGCGTCAGGTACATGCGTTATTAACGCTTGCTGCCGAACGTACAGAAGGTGTTAATCATCTGATTAAACCAGAAATCATTC
Organism: Planctomycetota bacterium; assembly: GCA_947440715.1. Taxonomy (GTDB): domain Bacteria; phylum Planctomycetota; class UBA11346; order UBA11346; family UBA11346; genus BOG-1363. Next base: position 224 of record CANETI010000097.1, read on the forward strand.
AAACGGCTTTATCTGATTGGTATGTCGCCTATGAATTACGCTGTCCGATCATGGAAGTTGAAAAACGCGTTCCCGTTCTCTCGCACTTACACGCCGCCATTCAAGATGCCTTTAATGAACATGGCGTACAAATTATGTCTCCAAATTTCGAAGCCCAGCCAGAAAAACCAGTACTTGTGCCTAAAGAAGCTTGGTTTTTACCACCGGCTAAAATTTAACTGCGAGCTATAAGTTCGCGGGCTACTTCCCCAACGCGCTCAATAGTACTTCACAGGCGCTGGTTCCATCTTCTGTTAAACCAATTTCACCGGCTTGGCGTAAGCGATCAGCAAGCGCTTTTTGTAAATAGGTGCGACCGCGCGCTAAGCGGCGGTGACAGGTGGCCAGCGGAATAGCTAGTTCAGCACTGATATCGCGCAAATTACGGCCTTCGACTAAATTCGCTTTAACGATGTCGGGAATTTCTTTTTCTAAGGTGCCATCTTCCGCCCACGCCGCGAGGTCACGCCAAGCCAGAGTTAATAACGATTCCGCCCACGCGCGGTCCATCGCTTTTTGTAAATCATCGGTGGGCTGACGCGCCACGGCTAACGCTTCGGCAACGGTCACTTCGCCATCATCGCCCATCGCGGCATTCATTTCACGATTATTCCTTTGTCGACGCATGGCATTTCGCGCGGCGTTATAGGCCAGCGTCATAATAAAATACCGGAATCGACTTGCCTGACCGGCGGCTATTTCGCCTGGGTGGGCGCGCGACAAAAGGTCAGGATGCTCCATTAAATACATTAATACTTCTTGAATGACGTCGTCTAAGCGTGCTGAGGTTGCATCACTGACAAATTTACCGCGCAAATAACGCCCGATCGGATCAGCGTACAATTCTAAAACCACCGCAACCTGATCCGGTTGATCAGCTAAACGTCCAATGAGTGACCAACGTGTTTCAGGAAAATCCATGGTCGCTTTGTATGCCTATTCTGAGTAAAGAAAAGGATAGTCTTGTGCTTTAAAGCCCGTTCTCATTTCCCAAATCTCTGAAAGAAAACTACAAACTGAAGGAATGCACGACTCCACTAATATTCCAACCTTGCTTTCTCACTGCTTTTTCTGTCATTCAGATCTTTTACCTCTCTCATTCGTTCACCTCAAAATCCCATCGCTAATCGAATCTCAACGGCGCCTAATTCGATCACATCGTTATGATCACCACCAGAGATAATCACCATCTGAATACGTTGATCCATCGTCGCTAAATCATGTCCCATATTAATCGGAATAAAATGATCGCGGTCACCGTGAATAACCGAAGTTGGCGGCAAACCTGTTGTGATAATTTCCTGTAGACATTTTTGATTGTCAAAACGATGGGTTAACAATTCACAAAGCGGCCAGCCTGCTGTACGTTTCGCCATCGCTTTCATCGTTGTGAATGGCGAAATCAACACCAAACGTTGAACGGGATGGAGTGCCGCATATTGCAACGCAGATGCTGCTCCTAATGAATGTCCCAATGCGCGACAACGTTTTTGTAATTCTACCGTTTCCATACCCAGCTCTTTGGCTAATAACGCAATCGTTTGCTCGGTCGCAGATAAAATGCTTGCCGGTGTCGGCTTTCCTAAATGCGCGCCAAAACTTGGATATTCTATCAATAAATAACCCACACCTACATAGCTATGTTGTTTGGCAAAATCATCCCAACCTAATGCTACATCAGCGTTACCTCCGAATATTAACCACAGTTGTTGTGGTTGTGCGCCATCACTCGGTGCACGGTAAAAACCAACGACAGAATCGCCTGATCGTAGTGCCTGTAATCCCGTGGGCAGCATATTTAGTTGGGCTGTGGTGTACGGTCGCGGGTGATAAATCATTGACGTTTGGCCAAAAAATAACGCCAAAGCTAACAACGCCACGCCGACAATAACAGAAACGATAACGACGAACATAAGTCTCCGAACCCGTGACATCCATGCCACCTGCGGTGGATCTGCTGTTGGTATCATGGGCATGTATGGTGGTAATTCGCCCATCGACGATGAAAAGGGCCGAGTATCTCATTCTACGACTGACACCGACACAGTTGGGCTAAGTCTTGTTGCGTAAATCGCCTTGCTGTCGCCTGAGCTGCCAATCAGAGGCCCACAACCTCAGCAGAGTCCTACTTGCCCCTATCAGATTTATTTACACCCTCGCGCCTCCCGTTTGTCCCTCGCTTTTGGAGTCGATCCCATGCCCATTCGCCGCGCCTTGATGTCCGTATTTGATAAAACTGGGGTGGTTGAATTTGCCACGGCACTGCACCAGCGCGGCGTGCACTTACTCTCAACCGGTGGCACGTACGCCGCCTTAAAAGCCGCCGGCCTGCCGGTCGTTGAAGTAGCAGAGCACACCGGTTTTCCGGAAATGATGGATGGTCGCGTTAAAACCCTGCACCCAAAAATTCATGGCGGATTATTAGCCAACCGCGCGGTAAAAGAACATTTGGCTTCGGCGCAACAGCACGGCATTGATTTAATTGATTTAGTGGTGGTTAATTTATACCCGTTCGAAGCCACGGCTGATAAAGCCAGTTCGACGACGGCTGATAAAATTGAAAAGATCGACATCGGCGGACCATCAATGCTGCGCTCTGCCGCGAAAAATCACGATTCCGTGACCGTCCTGGTGGATCCCGCCGATTACGCACGCTGCCTGTCTGAAATGGACGTCCATAACGGCGATACGACGTTAGCTTTCCGCCAACGCTGTGCGCGCACCGTCTTCCGCACAACGGCCCGCTATGATGCATTAATTGCTGATGAATTGACGCGCATCGCTGGATTCCCAGCCGATGAAGCATTCCCCGGTGAAAATGCACTGCCAATTAAAAAAGTCATGGATCTACGTTATGGTGAAAATCCACACCAATTAGCCGCACTGTACGACATTCGCACCCCAGGTGCGAGCGGCGTTACCAAACTACAACAACTCAATGGCAAAGAATTATCCTATAATAATTTAATGGATGCCGATGCAGCATGGTGCTTAGTCAATGAGTTTAGCGATCCAGCTTGCGCTATTATTAAACACACGAATCCCTGCGGTTGCGCTGCGGCAAAGGATCTGGCTAAGGCTTTTGTGCGCGCCTATGATGGCGATCCGCAAGCCGCATTTGGTGGAATTATCGCACTCAATCGTGCAGTCGATGCAGCCACTGCGGAAGAAATGGTCACCCGTCAATTTGTCGAAGTTGTCATCGCCCCCTCGTTTAGCCCGGAAGCGCTCACCATTCTGACCACCAAACCAAAATGGAAGGCCAACGTCCGGCTGTTGGCGGTTGGTCCATGGCAAGCAATTCCAGCTGGTGCGAAATATACTAAGAATGTGTTGGGCGGTCTGTTACTGCAAGATTATGACATGCATGGTTGGGATCCGAGCGCCTTGACCGTCGTCACTAAACGCGCTCCCAGCGCGACCGAATTAGCTGATCTCGCCTTTGCGTGGATCGTGTGCAAACACCTTAAATCCAATGCTATTTGTATCACCAAAGACCGTGAATTAGTCGGCGCAGGCGCCGGTCAAATGAGCCGCGTCAACAGCACTTGGATCGCAACGTCTTTAGCGAAAGAGCGCGCCGTTGGCGGCGTTGCCGCGAGCGATGCGTTCTTCCCATTCCCCGATGGCTTAGAAACCCTGGCAAAATCCGGTATTACCGCCGTGATCCAACCCGGCGGCAGTAAAGGTGATCCAAGCGTTATTGCGGCTGCGGATGCTGCCAATTTAGCCATGGTCTTTACTGGCGTTCGCCATTTCCGGCATTGATGCTTTCGGCCACTCAGACCCCTCTTTCGCCTGCGGCGAAAGACCCAGCTGCGCTGGGTTTCCGGCTGCGCCGGAAAGGGTCTTGTTTTCAGTTGGGGGCAATCGCCCCCAACAACGCGCCTCCGGCGCTGCCCCCGCTGGCGCATTACCAAGCAAACCACCCGCCTGTCGTTACATTTCGGCTTTAATTATTCCAAAAATCATCCGTCCGGCTGAATTAATTAATGAGTAATCAATCGCAGCGTATCAACGAGCTGCGAGAGATTCTCATCTGCAATCTTTGGTAATGACGATCACGAAGCGCGATATAGCTTGGTGACATGCGCCATTATTGCTTACTTTTGCTGATGAGCTGTGTTGGTTTATTTGGTAATTCGTGTGGTGATCGCACGTCGGACAATACGGCTAACACCAGTGGTCAAATAACTCAGAGCACGATTGAAATGCCAAAACCAATCATGCCAACAACAGCACAAGAAACGTTTGCTAGCGTGTGTGCCGTTTGTCATGGGGTAAAAGGTGAGGGAAATCTGGCCCTGCGCTCACCATCGATTGCGGGATTACCGACGTGGTATGTACATATGCAACTCGATAAATTCGTCAGCCATCAACGTGGCACACACCCGCAAGATATGCAGGGGCAACAAATGCATGCCATCGCGAAGGCGTTGACTCCCGCCATGAAAAATGCCGCTGCAAACAGCATAGAACAATTACTGCACTTCCCCACCACGAGTGCTTTATGCGGCAATAGCTGTAAGGGAGAAGATCTCTTCAAAAATAATTGCATTGATTGCCATCGCTATAACGCCAGCGGTGAAATAGCTTTTCGTTCCGCACCCCTGACAGGTTTACAAGATTGGTATATGGTCGCCCAATTAATTAAATTTCGCAATGGTATTCGTGGAAAAATAGCTGGGGATGAAGATGGCGCTAAAATGCATTTACAAACTGGCTCCATGACCGATGAACAATTCCGCGATGTCGTGGCCTATATTGCTGATTTAGCACAGCGTTATCGTTCTGAACCCTAATTCTGACCATTTTATCGCTCATAAGCTGAACAGCCTTGGTTGAGCAGACATTGCGTTGCACCGCTTTCTTTACATCATGCGCGGCCACTGCTGGAGACTTCGCATGACCCTCTTTGTTTTAGCTCTAATTTTATTTGCGATCGGCCTCGTTTTGCTGGCAGCGCCAGCGGTCCTGAATGGTCAAAAAGCCCTCGGTAGTTTAATCGGGGCCTGCACCATTCTCTGCGCGATCGTATCCATGGCGTTATCAACCACGATCTATGTTAACGATGACCAAGGCGGTATTGTTGCGCGCAAATTCGGCCCTGATTTACCCGCGAATCGCGTGGTTGCGTCCAACGGTGAAAAAGGTCCGCAAGCCGGAACGCTTGGACCTGGTTGGCATTTTGGTTATTGGCCTTGGATTTTTGATTTACAGCAAGTCGACAATATGACTATTCCGCAGGGTTCTGTCGGCGTGGTTCTCGCTATGGATGGACAGCCATTACCTGGAACGGAAGTATTTGCTCCGGCGTGGAAATCGAGCGAAGAAATGATGGATGGCGAAGCTTTCCTTAGTCAAGGAAAAGGCTTTCGTGGTCCACAACTCACCGTGCTCACTCCTGGTCGTTATCGCTATAATCCACGACTCTTTACCATTACGCCCAAGCCATCGCTGTTAGTTGGCGTCGGTGAAGTGGCCGTTATTAAAGCCAACGCTGGCTTACGCTATGAACCAAAAGACGGAGAAATTTTACCCGTTATTAATGGCACGGCCTTGGTTCCGAATGGATATCAAGGAATTTGGAAATCGGCTCTGCCACCTGGTGCCTACAATATGCACCCCGATGCCTACCAAGTCGTCAAAGTGCAAACCACCAATCGCGTTTACACGTACCAAGACAAACAATGGGCCATTAAAGTTCGTTCAAAAGATGGTTTTACCTTTCCGGTCGATGTTCGGGTGTCAGTCTCGGTTTCTGCTGAGGATGCGCCCTATTTAGTCGCCTTATTAGCTGATCCCGACAAAGTAGTTAAAGACGATCAGGAGGATGAAGCATTATCGATCCTGGAATCAAAAGTTATTCTGCCATTAGTGCGCGCTATTTTCCGCAATGTCGCTGAAAGCATGAATGCGTTACAATTCGTAAACAGTCGCACCCAGGTCGAATCCTCGGCCACTTCACGCATGCGCCAAGAGTTGCTCAAATATAAATTAGCCAGCGAAGGTATTTTCATCGGCAATATTGACCTTGATCAAAGTGAAGCAGGTAAACATTTATTAGCGACTCAAACGGATCGTGAAGTCGCGGTCAATGAACAACAAACCTACGCGGAAAAAATGCGCGCCGAACAAGCCCGCGCCACGTATATCAAAGCCCAAGAAGAAGCTGAACAACAACGCAATTTAGCCAGCGCCACCTACAAAGTAAAAGTTGCAGAACAGCAGGCGCTCGCTCGTGAAGCCGAAGCCAAAGGTGAAGCCAGTTATATCAAAATTACCGCTGAAGCCAAAAAAGAAGCCTACACCGCCCTGGCCGGTGCCATCGGCCCACAAGGAGTTACGCAACTGGAATTGATGAAATTGGTGGCCGAAGGAAAAATTCAAATCACGCCACAGGTTATGGTGAGCAGCGGTTCGTTAAGCGATGCGCTCGCTGGCACGATTCTTGGAAATAATGTTTTACCATTACCGACGCAAACCCAGTCAACAACTCCGACACCAATGCCAATTCCGATACGCAAATAACGAGAACCCTGCGGATAATACCGACATCAATTTGAGGTCCTTCGTATGATAAAAATGCTGATTCTCGCGATTGGCGCCATTGTCATCAGTATGTTAGTGATGCGTGTCATTAAAGGTAATGACACGATGTCGCGCACGGTGAAAACCATACTGGGCGCCAAAGGTGCCGTGCGCTGTCTGATTGCTACCGAAATCTTTCAACAATTTGCTGAACGCGGTAATAACGCCACCATTTCAGCTTTGTGGGAAGCGGTGGAAATGCCGTTATTACAAGCCATTCCCGATTGCCCACCAGATCAAAAATTACCGCTCGCCAATGCATTAACCGATGCGGCAAAACGCGTCACTAATCGCGCAGTCGCAAAACGAATGATGGACGTACGCAATAGTTTATTGGCGTGAGCCGCTAAGAAATTCCACCTGAAGTCGGCGACTAAACTACCAATAATTCACAGCCCTGTTCTAGGTCCATCCTCAAACAAATTTTCACTCCACGACCCATGCTCGAGCAAAGAGCGTAAATTCGCTCACAGGTAATGTTTGCTGGTTCAGCTTTTTGACGGTATCATATCGTGCTATTGTGACGTTATTTCTGTACTTCGATGCAGGCGCCGTTTATTCCCTTTGTGTTTTTTGAAAATAGTTGATTCGTGATAAAGATAGGACACAACGCACCTAGAGTACATTCGTACGTAATATCACCAGACGATGGCCGCTTATTGTTTACTGAAACGAAATAAGGACTAAAGCAATATGAACTCATTGGCATATTATTGGGCTAAACGACAAGCGCCGACCCCTGATGAACACGCAAGCACCATCCATCACGCTCGTTCATGGCCACACGCGCCAAAGCATAAAAGAGCAATGAAGATGACATCACTGCAACAATCCATTCGTGCTGTCCGAATGAGTGCACAGGTCCGTAAACCCTTATCCTTGGCCTTACTTGGTTTAATGCTGTCGCTGAGCTACGCCGAAGAATCAACGCCAAATGCTGAGCAGATCGCGTTCTTTGAAAGCAAAATTCGTCCGGTATTAGTTGAACACTGCTACAAATGTCATTCAGCAGAAGCTCTCGAGAACAAAAAATTAAAAGGCGGATTATATCTCGACAGTCGCGCTGGCGTCTTAACCGGCGGCGATACGGGTCCAGCGATTATTCCCGGCAATGCGGAAAAAAGTTTACTGATGACGGCATTACATTGGGAAGATCCCGATATTGAAATGCCGCCCAAAAATAAATTACCTGCTGCCATAATTGCGGACTTCGCTACCTGGATCGCCATGGGCGCTCCCGATCCACGCACTGGATCAGCACCAATACCAAAGGCAGAAATAGATTTAGTAAAAGGTCGTCAACACTGGGCTTTCGCGCCCTTTGCGAACACCAAGGCACCCGAGGTTCGCAATAACGATTGGGTACGAACCCCCGTTGATCGTTTTATTCTCGCTCGTCAAGAAGCCGTGGGGGTGACGCCTAGCTCATTACTCAGCCATGAAAAATTAATTCGTCGCGCTACTTTTGCCCTGCTCGGTTTACCGCCTAGTGCAACTGACGTCGACAATTT
>CANETI010000098.1 GCA_947440715.1 Planctomycetota bacterium
GGAAAAGCGGCGAATTCAAATGGTAAGGGTTTTACCCAACGCCACGGGTCCGCTCCTAAGCGACCAGCGATCGCGCAAAGCGTTAATATCGGCACCGCAAACGTACGATCTTTGCCATAACGTAATTCAATCGCCTGGACTAATTGCCGTGGTTTAAGTCCACCCGCACGAATCGTAATCCATGCCGCTGCGCGAATTTCGGCCGCGCGCACCTCCGCGTTCAGACGACCAGCGTATCCGCACGCTGCCCAGGCCAATACCGTGGTGCTAATATTGCCGTGACTAATAATGGTGTCGCCCCAACTGCCGTCCTCATTTTGGTTCGCGACTAACCACGCTAAACCATCCTGTACCAATTGCTGGTCAGATAAATTTCCCGCGCGGTGCAGAGCCACGACAGCGACAGCCGTCGATAAAGCACTGGCCGCCAGCTCACCCGTCCAATGACTGCCTGTCCGTTCTTCCACTAATCGTTGACGCACGGTGGCACAGAGAGCAGCAAAGTCGCTCATGTCGGTAAACTCAAATGGCCCAATGCCAGTAAACCATAGTACGTATATTCCACGTCGACATCATCTTCGGCCCAATGACCGTGAAAAGCACCCTGATTGGTCCACAACGTGTCGATATAATCGAGATCCGCTTCTACCTGCGCTGCCGTCGGCGCACGCTGAACGCAGGCCAACGCATGTAAGGCCGTGGCGGTCGATAATAAATCCGGCATCGGTGCTTGCTGATTCGCGCGGAAACCACCCTGCGGCCATCGACTGGCTAATAACCAGTCCACCACCGACTTGTCCACCGCTTCGCCACAAGCATGACGCACTAATATCGCCGACACCGTGGTCGGGGTGGTGCCGAACACGCTTTGCGGATGATTGCCGTAGCCACCATCCTTTGCGCGACAGTTTTCCAATGAGGTCATTAAAGCGGACGTCGGTGGTAACGCCGCGCCTAAATCCTGTAACGCTGACACCGCTAAATAAATCGCGTACGCATTACCGCAGGTTTCGTCTGGCCGTTGCGAAAATCCACCATCGCGCGAACGAAATGCCATAATACCGGCACTCAGTCCCAAGCGGTATTCTTTTTCCGTCGGATCAACAATGGCCCAACAACGCGCCAAGCAACAGCGGTGAACAAAATCCAACGCAGTGCCATCAGCATGCGACATTAAAAAATGCCGCACGGTTTCCGGAATCGGCAACTGTAATGCCCGCAATGACTCCAGACCAAATACCGTGTAATATAAATCACTGACGCCTGCACGATCACGTACACCACCATCAGCGTTCCACTGACCGTGAACAAATTCTCCAACTAATGCGGAAGATTCGCCCAATAACGACGGCCCCAGCCGCGCAACCTGCAGCATTTCCAGGCCCAGCGTCATGCCGATACATTTCTGAATTTTTCACCAGAGGAACGAAGAAACAGAGGACAGCTGAAGACCATAGGAACGAGGACCATTAATCCTTTCCTCCAACTGTTGTCCTCCGTTCCTCCGTTCCTCTTGTTCATCTTAAAAACTTTATCATTCCCGTGATTAGACATTAGCATGATGAATCGCTCGTCATTTAATTTTAGCGGCTTTAATTATACGACTTTTTCTTTAGCCAAGCGCTCAGCTTCGATTTCTTCCTTACACCAGCCCTCGACTTTTTCGACGAAGATTTTGCCCATTAAACGGCGGAGCAAGCCTTTTAGGCTTTCGTTTTCAATTGGGCGTAAGGCCGAAACAGCGCGCTCTTTAAACGATGCAAGCAAGGATTGACTGTGGTCGATAATACCATGTTCGGCCATCAAGGCGCGCAATTGCGTGCCCGATGGGCGATCAGCGTCACGCTTCCACCATTTTAAAATACCTTCGCGGCCTTCACCTTTGATACGTTCGAGCGCGACCGCCATCGGCAATGATGGACGACAGGCATCTAAGTCGTTGGTACTTTCCGATAAATCATCTAAGTCGTCATTGATTTGATAGGCGATGCCTAAGGCTTCACTATAATCATTAATTGCTTCGATGGTTTCTTCGTCGGCACCGCCTAATAAGGCTCCCAGGGTCAACGCCACATCAAATGCGGGCGCGGTTTTACCTTTGAAGATCGACAGCACTTCCAACGTCGCGAGCGTTTCTGGAGACACCACCCATTCTAATTCGCTCCCTTGGCCCAAGCACAAACGACGGTGTCCGTCAGCGGCGACTTGCACCATTTGCCCTACCAACGCTGCCGGTGCCGCATCAGCAATTAATTTGTAACCCATGCCGAGTAAATAATCGCCGACATTTAATGCCAACGGCATGCCGACCTGGGCGTGCATGGTGGGTTCGCCATAGCGTTCGGCGTCGCCGTCTTCAATATCGTCGTGAATGAGCGATGCTTTATGGAAACACTCTACCGCCACGGCTAATTTCATTAAATTCGCCGGTAATGCCGCTTCGGTATTCCCACAACACGCGCGCCACGCGCACGCGGTTAGGAATGGACGCCAACGTTTTCCCGCTTTCGCCAACCATTCGATGGCCAGCGATTCTGTGCGGCCAGTCGGTTTGCCCATGGTTTTGGTTAATGATTCAACGGTAAACCACGTATCGACCTGCGTGCGCAGTGCATCTAAATCCAGACGACGCGTTTTATCGTCGGAAGTAATATGCACGATATCCCACACCCAATCTAAATCGACGGTGGTATTAATGCAGTCATCTTGCAGTAAAGGAATCGCGACCCCAGGAATGGCCGCCGCTTCCATGAATGGGAAAGCACGTTCGAGCACGGAAATACAACTCACACCAACAATCGCGTCAATTTTTCCGGTTTCGATAATCGACATCACAATGGCGCTGCCTTCAGCCACTAAAACGGCATAACCCAAACGTTCGGCTTCTGCCTGTACATCTTGAATTGAGCACAAACCGCAGCTTTTGCACAGTAAACCAAATTCATCAAACGGTGCGGGGCATTTTTCTTCGATACGCAAGCATTTCGGCAAGAGCAATAAACGTCGATCATACGGAATTGTGGCTAAGGTATCTTTCCATAATTCGTTATTAATTAAAACACCGATGTAATCGACATGCTTCGGGTCGAGCTTATGCTCCATGATCAGCACTTCAGCGTGCGAACGTAATTCAGACAACGGCAACGGTGGCGTCGCACGTTTCTGTTCGACATAGGCAATTACCAAATCACGTATGCGCTGCCGTTCGCCGAGCGTCTGCGGAATATTTTCTTTAGGCGGGCGCAGTGCCTGGGTCGGAACCGGACGCGGTAAGGTGAGAGTCGTAGGGGTCATCCGGTCACCTCTGGCTGTTCGTTACGTCGCATCATCGCCGCCCGCTTTTCCGCAATCGCGGCTAAATCAGGCAAAGAATCAAGTACTTCCGCAGGTATATCCAACTGTTCTTTAAGTTTATCCAAACACTTATTGCGCTCTTTGAGAGCGCGTTCGCTGTCGCGTTCTTTTGAGAAACGTGATTTTGCTTTTTCCGAACGGTCACGCAGCGCTTGATAAATATCGCCACCCAGCAGCGACGAAATATCGACCTTCATGTGTTCGCGGCGAATATCATCTTCGTTCACTTCTTCGCCGTTAATCGGGCCGGCTTTATATTTCGGAAAGACGATGGCCACTTCAGGACAAACGCGTGAACAAGCTGGGCAATTAGTTTTGCAGTTGGTTGGCTGCTGAACTTCTAACTTACCCGCTTTCGACACACCATAGACATCGAATAAACAAAATGACAGACATTGCATACAGTTGGTGCAACGATCGTAGTCAATAACGGGGAACCATGGTTTCCAGGTTCCCGGCGCAGTCGTGCCTAATTCGGCTTCGATTGATACCACCGTAGCAACCACCGCGTCAACGTCAGCTTCGGCAATATGATGAAAACGCACCGCCACACCGGTAGCATCAATATGTCCAACGGGTGGTTCGGCACCAAATTGGCCAAGCACTAATAAATGAGGTTTTGCCGAGGTAATAGTGCCATCGCTGGTGCCGGAGCAACTCACATAATAACCGCGACCAAGTAAGGCGGATAATAATGCGCCGCGACGTTCTCCGGATAATGGTGTGCTGCCTGGGCCTTCGTACAGTCCCACATGCAATGCTGGTGCGGCGGTTGCCGCTGCCATGCCTGGAGTAACAAATGCAGTCATGAGACAACCTCTGTGCGCGAATCAAGCGCACGCATAATATCATCAGCGGTTGATGCCCGCATATTGTGAACAGTCACGTTATCCGGTAATTCAGTACCAGCGGCATGCATTAACCACGACACCGCGCGGCGATGACAGGCGATCATTTGTAAACCTGGTTGTGCCATTAACCGCGCCAAGGCGGGATCTTTTCTGGCGGAGGCTTCGCACACATCGGCGATGGCTTCAAATGGACGACCAGATTCGGCCAGCGCTTTGAGCACCGCCTGTTTGGTCGCGTCCGGCACCACTTTGGCGTGGGCACAATGACAATAGAGCAAGCAATTCGGGGTGGTCATCGCTCAGCTCCGGCTCCGGATTCAGTAAATCGATGGGTCGGCACCGGGCGCCCAGGGCGGAAGCATTCGCGGTGATCGACGGCCAAGGTCAAACCTTGGTTGGCTCGTTCCAATTCGGCAAGCGCTGAATCGACCACCGTCTGCAACAGTTCAGGCGATCCTTCGGCACGTAAATTAATGATTAACTGCGCACGTTCGATGTCGTCGCTGAGCGATTGGGCTAATTCCGCCGTGCGATTTCCCGCAACCACATTGGCGGTGGCAATTTCGTTACTGCCATCGTCCGGTGCGAGGGTCATTTTTAAGTGCGCAATTTCAGCACCTGCAGCAGTCAGCGGTTTTTGCACCGCTGCCATCAAGGCCAAAATTAATTTATTACCATCAGCGTCCGCTGCTTGTCGTGCATCAACCGCAACGGTGGCATTAAACCATCCAAGTAAGGCTTCCCCTTCGGCGTAGGTATCGTAATCAACACCCATCGCGGTGCCCGCACCTTGGTTCGACCCATTCACATAATTAAACCAAGCGGTTAGACCATCACCACTGCGCGCGCTCACAGCAAAACGTTTGGCGCTTGGATAATTCGCCGCTAATGCGGCATCTAAGGCAGCGAATTCTGCGTCACTTATTAATTCGCGTTTATTAATGACGATGACATCAGCTTCTTCGAGTTGTTTCTTATAAATGTAAATCACTTTATCACTGAAACGTTTACCGTCGTCGCTCGTGGCCAGATCAAATACGCGCAGCGCGCGGTGCGGATCAACTAGCACGGATAACGGCGCAACGCTAAAATCGGAACCATATAAACGGCGCAGTGGGTACGTCACCGTGGCGACTAAATCAGTACACGAACCAACCGGTTCTGCGATAAAAACCGTTGGTTTACTGTCGTTGGTTAATTTATCCGCCGCCTCTTTGAGTGAGGTAAAGCGACAGCAGAAACAACCGCCCGCAATTTCTTCAACCGCGAAACCATGCGAACGCAGGGTCATGGAATCGACTAATTGTGAACCTTGGTCATTGGTAATTAAACCAATTTTCTCGCCGCGCTCACTTAACCATTTGGCAAAACGCGTAACCGCCGTGGTTTTGCCAGCGCCTAAAAATCCACCAATCATCAGATAGCGTGCGCTCATGCTTCTTCTTCCTGGTAGGCGTCATGTTGCTCGCCTTGAATTTTATCAATAGCCGCATCGAGCACCGCCATGTAGCCGTGTACATCCATCGATTCGGCATCGATTTCGCCCGTCGCTCGGTACAACCAACCTTCGCCATACGGATCGGCGTGCACGCGGTCGGCCTTGGTATTCAACAACGGATTTCCGGCGATAAAATTGCCATCGATAGCGCAGTACAAATCGGTGCTCGCTTTAAAACCTTCCAGCCAACCGATCACGTCGCCCACCGCAATGGGAGCATCGGCCTTAACTTCAAAACCAGACTCCACCACTTCACCCAACATCCGCACCGCGAATTTGGTGTAGCCAACGCGCCAGATATTTTTGCCTTCACTGGCCAACCACATGTGCGCGGCCGTGTAACGACACTCCGCCGGTAAGCGGGTCGTGAATCGCGAGCGCTTGTAGCGCACGCCAGTTGTGGCAGCAGCAGCATCCGACATGGGTGGGAAGCTATACGGAAGTCCCGCCACTGCATTGAGATAGTCCTTGAGGGTCGACTACGGATTAAACCGAATTGAGGGCTCCAAACCCACCACGTCGCTGTAAGTCCATACGTACACGTACTTTCCTATCGGATATCACGAGGGGGGAGTGTTATCCGGGATTAGGCTCGTTGGTGAACTGTCCGACGTCCGACGTCCGACGTCCGACGTCCAGAGTCCTAGGAAGTACATCAAGGCTATAGATTCATCGACATCAGACATCGGACATCGGACAAGTGAGCAAAGCGAACGGTCGGACATCGGACACCGGATGATGAACAATGAACCCTAAGCGCGTCGACCCGTTTACCCCCGTGCCATGCTAGCTACTGCACCTATTGTCGCGCCTCAGGAGCACCGCCGCGGCATGTCGGATAGCGATCAAATCATCATGGAGCGCATTCGCGACGGCGACCAACAGGCCGTTGCTGATTTAGTGCGCCGCTTTCAACACGAGTTATTAGGTTTTTTCTATCACCAATGTTGGGATCAATTGATCGCTGAAGAACTGACACAAGACGTGTTCGTCAATGTGTATCGGTCGCGCGCTCGGTATCAGCCAACCGCCAAGGTGCGCACCTACCTATATCGTATCGCGCACAATTTGTGGATTGATCATATTCGGCGTCAAAAGCATCACATGAGTATTGATGCCGAAATGGGTGAGCGCTCTTTAAAGCTCGCAGACATTTTAAAAGCTCCAGGATCACCAGATCCTGAAGAAGAAAGTCGCGACAACGAAATTCGCACACGATTACAAGAATCATTAGAAGGTCTGCCCGAAGGTCAGCGCGAAGTATTCGTGCTGGCCAATAATCACGGCATGAAATATCAAGATATCGCTGAAGTTTTAGGTATCCCCGAAGGCACGGTCAAAAGTCGCATGCACAATGCGGTGCGCGCACTACGTGATGACCTGCAGGATTTAATTGAGCCATGAACCACTCTGACCCCCTCTTACGCGCGATTGCTGATGGTGATCCACATTGCCCTGATGGACAGGCATTGGTGGCGCTGGGTAAACTGATTCGTCAACACAGTAAAATGCCAGGTGCCGTCGAGGATTTGAGCAACGACGTGCTCGCACGTTTACGTGACACCGATGTTGATACGGCGAATACCGTTGATGAATTTTATGATCATGGTGTCACTGATCCGACGCTTGATCGCCTTGCCAATTTAGTGCGTAATATCGGTCCACAACGCGTGGATTTGACGGCGAATGTGTTACGCCGCATCAGCGTCTCATCACGTTTCGCCGCTTACGCTGACGAAGAACGCAGCGGTTTAGATGGCCGCAGCCGCTGGCGCATTTGGAGTGCCGTCATCGCTGGCCACGTCGCTGCTCTATTAGCCTTAGCCATTTTTGAACTGGGCTATTACACCGGCACGTCAGGCAAAGACACGCCAATCGACGCCATTAATATTGCTGCTAAAGGCGAACACGGTGCCAATAGCGCGACGAACAACGTAACCAGTGAAGTTCGCGTTAATGCCGACCAACCTGGCCTGCAATTATCTGCACCTGCACTACCTCCGAATTTGCCCAAGACCTGGAGCGATATTCGCGGCCTCGGTACCGATTTATTTTTACTGCGTCGATTCCCAGAAATGCGCGACAACGCACGCACGCTTTATGGCATGACCGCTAGCGGCCCTGCGGTGGCGCACAGTATCGCTTGGTTACGCATACAATTGGACAGCAAGACCGGCGCGTTTGTCCAGATCACTGGTAATGATGAACATGATTTAGCGACGCACAGTTTAGCCACGCTCGCTTTGCTCGGTGAAGGATTAGGCGATAAATCCCTGTCTACCGATACGCGTAAAGCGCTCGACTGGTTACGCGTGCGTTTAGGCGACACTGAATTAACCGGCGATGGCACGGGCGCTGATCGCGTCCTTAATTCCGTCGGCCAAGTCACCAGCGGATTAATCTGTCTCGCCTTAGTGGAAGGCAGCTTACTGTACGGCGATTTAAGCCTGCGTTCGGTTGCTGAATCGTGCCTAAACACCATTGATTCTGGCTTACCGATGCAACCCGGCGCAGCGGGTTTGGGTGGATTCACCCTACTCGCTTGCGAAACCGCCCAACAAGCTGGCATGCGCGTTCCTGGACGTTTGCTGCA
>CANETI010000099.1 GCA_947440715.1 Planctomycetota bacterium
TGATCGTATGGGCGTGCGCATTGCCGGATTAATGCGTTGGCCGATTCCAGGTGGTCGTGTTTATAATGCGGCAGTCATTGGGTTGGTGTCACGCCTGCGCTATGTTTTATTCACCGATGACTTGATGCGCGATCTCCCGCGCGAGCAAGTGTTGGCCGTGCTGGGGCATGAACTTGGTCATGCGCGCCATGGGCATATGTGGATGTATTTCCTCTTCGCGAACGCATCGCTGCTCTGTTCGTTTTTGCTTCGTGAACCATTTGCCGAATACCTAGAACCGTTGCTGACCTGGGGCATGGCTTACGTCCACCTGGACGCCAGCGCCAAAGATGTGCGAGGAATAGCTGAAATTAGCGCAGCTTTGGTATTAATGGCGATCATGTGGCGGCTGGTGTTTGGGTGGCTGAGCCGTGCCTGTGAACGGCAAGCAGATCTGGTGGGAGCCGAATTGGCAGGTGACCCCCTGGTGATGTGCGATGCGCTCAAATCAGTTGCACGGCTTTCAGGTCACAGCGAGACTGAGCCCAGCTGGCGACATTATAGTATCGCCGAACGCGTCGCCTTCCTGCGCGATGTGCATCGACAACCACATCTGGCTTCACGTCACCACCAATGGATTCGTATGCTGCGACACAGTTTAATCCTCACCATCATCGCGTTGCTGTTAGTAACGACCTACCTGTTCGACCCCAGTCGCGCTGCAAGTTCTGCTGATCCGCAAGCCGCATTGATCGAATGGAGTCAGCAGGATCGCGACTTGGCGCAGGGCTTACAAGAAGCCGATAAAGGAAATCATATTCCGTTAGGTAAGTGGTTGAATCGCAATGATAGCGAATCGCGGCAGAGATTGGGATATTTAGTATTGCGACAAATTGATGTCGCTATCGGCACCGACCATGAAGGCGATCAACGCTATGATGATCGCCCGATTTATCGTTATCGCCATCGTTTACGCCCTTTTTTTGATGTAAGCGTGGGGACGGAGAACAACGCATTATTATTAGAAAAAATACTCGACAATACCCTCGCCTATGGCTTGGTCGCCGGCACTGAATCTCCTACTCAATTTGATCTGCAAACGGCACAGTTGGTCGTACCACGTTTAGAAAAGGCGATGATTAAACAACCGTCGCATGATGTTTATGACACCATCGGTTGCGTCTATTTTGCCCTTGGCGATTACAGTAAAGCCGTGCCTGCCTTTGAATCAGCGATGAAACTATTTAATGAAGACACGTCCCTCACTGAGTTTACTTGGTTTGCGAGCGAAGACGCGAAACGCAAGGCTGGTAAAATACGGGTGCATTTACAGTCACTATATTCTCGTCGATTAGAATCAGCGCGCGCTAATTTTGCCAGCGTGCAAGCTGGTAAAGCTGCTGATCCGGCAGCGCTGTTGCCGCTGCCACGCGATTTAGGCCAACCGCTGCCAGTACCAGCAATCCCATCACCGATGACGGAATTGCCTTCTTCAAATAAAGCAAATCAGTTGACGGAGAAATCCTTGCCATGAAATCGCCGCGTCGCTCAGAGGATATTTCCTTGGTCGATCGCTTATTGGCAGATTACGTAAATGGACCAGGCATTAATGATGCCGCGCGTTGCCCATTGCCGAGTCGCGAAAATACGGCCAAGGTTTGCGACCTCATTCTGACGCTGTTATTTCCAGGTTATTTTAGTTCTGGCGCAGTAACCGGCGCTGAATTGCCAGCATTTACCAAAGCGCGTTTAGCCGCACTGACCACCGCTTTGCGTAAATATGTGCAAGGCACGTTGGCATTTGTCGCAATCCGTGAAGGCCACAGCTGCGATAGTGTCGATGCGAAGGCGCGTGAACTCACTAACGAAGTCATCGCCGATTTACCCATGGTTCGCGCCTTAGTCATGACGGATGTCGAAGCGGCCTTTACCAGCGATCCCGCAGCCAGTGATCGTGCGACGGTTATTCTTAGTTATCCGTGCATTGAAGCATTAGGTGTTCAACGCTTTGCCCATCGCCTTTATCAACGCGGAGTGCCAATTTTTCCGCGCATGTTGACCGAAGTCGCGCACAGCCGCACCGGCATCGACATGCATCCCGGTGCGCAAATCGATGAATCATTTTTTATCGATCACGGCACGGGTGTCGTCATCGGTGAAACGAGTCGCATTGGAAAACATTGCGTGCTGTACCAAGGCGTTGGCCTAGTCGCGTGGAATCCATTAGCCAAAGACGAACACGGTGAATTAAAACGTGGCGCCAGCAATAAACGCCACCCCGATTTAGAAGACCACGTCACCATTTACGCCGGTGCAACCATTTTGGGCGGCGACACCGTCATCGGCCACCATAGCGTCATCGGCGGCAGCGTGTGGCTGACGCATTCCGTTGAACCATACAGCGTGGTCACCATTAAAGATCCGGAACTCAATATTCGCAAACGCAAAGGCGCGAAATAACGGGTTATGGGGTAACCGGTAAATTTGCAGGTATATTTTGGTTGCTGATGGTCGGTTTTGATCTGCCCAAGTTCGTGGATCATCGGGCAGGCTGGGTCTTTCCCCCGGAAAATTTTTTACATGATGCGCCTTCCCCTGACCCACGTGGGAGTCGACCATGCCTTTGACCAGCGACCAATATCTGCGTTATGCCCGTCACCTCAGCCTGCCTGAATTTGGCGAAAAAGGCCAAGAAAAGCTGCTGAAATCATCGATTTTGTTGATCGGTGCGGGCGGACTTGGTTCGCCCTTGGCGCTGTATTTGGCCGCCGCTGGTGTGGGCCGTTTGGGCATCATGGATTTCGATGTGGTCGACGTGTCGAACTTGCAACGCCAGATCATTCACCGCACGCAGGATGTTGGCACCAGCAAGGCCAAGTCGGCCAAGCGTGGGGTTAACGATTTAAACCCTGGGTGTCAGGTCGATATTTATGAAGAAGGCATCACCTCAGCCAATGCCTTAGAGCTGATCGCTAAGTACGACATCGTTATCGATGGCACTGATAATTTCCCGACGCGTTATTTGGTCAACGATGCGTGCGTGATGTTGAATAAGGTTAATATCTACGGATCCATTTATCGCTTCGAAGGCCAAGCCACGGTTTTTGACACGCGTAAAAATGCTGAGGGTAAACGCAACGGTCCTTGTTATCGCTGTCTCTATCCTGAACCACCGCCTCCAGGCGAAGTACCATCCTGCGCTGAAGGCGGCGTGTTGGGCGTGTTGCCTGGGATTATCGCGATGATTCAAGCAACCGAAGCCATCAAAGTACTGACCGGCATGGGCCGCACATTAGCTGGCCGTTTCGTGCGTTATGACGCGATGAATATGAGTTTCCGTGAATTAAAACTGCGTCCTGATCCGACCTGTCCGGTCTGCAGCGCCAATCCCACGGTAACGAAATTAATCGACTATCAACAATTCTGCGGCATGAGTCGCGGGGGAGAGAGCGCCATGTCGACCGAGAACCTAGAAATCTCACCAACCGATTACGCCGCAATTCGCGAGTCGGGTAAAGAACATTTATTACTCGACGTGCGCGAGCCATTCGAACTCGGCATCTGCCAAATCGAAGGGAATATGAATATTCCGCTCGGCCAATTGCCGAATCGCTTAAGCGAAATCGCTAATTGGAAAAATGGCTTGGTTATTGCCCAGTGTAAATCTGGCCGTCGCAGTATGAAGGCATTAGAGACACTCAAAAAGCATGGCTTTACTAACGTGCTGAATCTGCAAGGCGGCATCCTGGCTTATGGTGAAGAAGTCGATCCATCGATTTCAGCCTATTAAAGCTTTGGGCTTTGGGGTGTGAAACGTGGCGCTCAGTATTCTGTGCTCAGCAGGGTGAGACGTTAAGACACTGTTGGGCTCAGTTTTCGCATCAGTCCATCTGGACCTAATTAAAGTGCAAATCGCCTGCTGGTGACGCACACCTCTTAGGCGAAGCACCACGTTCCAAGGTACATTGCTCAGCTTTCGTTACCTTGTACGTCTACTGCCATCTGGAGACGTTCATGCGTTATCTTACAGTCCTACTTGTTAGCGTACTGATGCTCACGGGGCTTGGTTACGTCTCACCGATCTCGGCAGCAGACAAGCCAGTATCGCAGCAAGACCGTAAATGGTTGGATATCCGCGCTGCCAACCGCAAAGGCCGCGAGGGCATGTATGCGGGAGCCGCCGCTGATCGCGTGGACCGCGCTAAAAAGGCGAGTGCCATTTTATTAGATTTAATCAAAGCGGCGGAAAAAATGCGAGTTCCAGGACAAGACGCTGCGTTTGCAGATATGATTGGTTTTATTGGGCGCTTAGATCCGACTCAAGTGGAACCGATGAAGAGTGCCGTGAAGGGGTTACCGCCAGAGCCAACGATGGCAGACGAGAAAGTGGCAAAAACATGGACACGTACCTATGACAGTAAACGATCAGCATTTACCAAGCCAACGGAAATATTAGGACAGAAGGCACTTGATTTAGGAGTGACGGACATTGCCTTCGATTGCCTGCAGCAAGTGTTGAAATTTGACCCAGACAATGCTTCTCTGCGCAAAGCGTTGAATCAAACCAAAGTGGATGAGCGCTATTACGGCCCCAAAGATATGATCTTTGTTAAAGCGGGTTTGCGTTGGGATAAAAAACTGGGCTGGATTGTCGGGAAAGATGCCGCGCGTTATGAAGCTGGGGATTATTTTGATATTCAGACGAAAAAGTGGACGACCTTAGCCGAAGCAAATACCATGCGCTCCAATGCTGCCGAGCAATGGATTATTCAGACCGAACATCTGGAAATTCGCGGAACGGCAACGTTACAACAATTAGTTGATGCGGCGAATCATCTGGAAGCGTTTTATGCGCAAGTATTTGCCAACTATTCATTATTCTTCTCAAAGGGAAAGAATGATATTAAACTCATATTTGGCTTGCTTGATCACCCACGTTTAGTCTTAAATATCGCCAAAGATCCAGAAGCTTATAAAGCATCGGTGCCGCCAAGCGTACCAGGATGGTCGGCTGGCGTGTGGATTCCCGCGAATGGCGCTTCTTATTTTTATGCTGGTCCACTGATGGTGATGTTCCACGAATTTACCCATCAAATTTTAGATATCTTTAGTAGTGGCAGTGGCGCTAAAGTGTGGGTGGTCGAAGGCGTTGCCGTTTACACGCAATCTCCAATTTATGAAAATGGCGAACTAAAATTAGGCGATATCAGCAAAAACGGCCATATTCAAGGTCACTTGCGCAGAGTTCTATCGGGTGGCGCGATGACACTGGAACAATTAATGCGCCTCAATCATGAATCGTGGAGTAAATCACCAGATCCGAGCGTGCAATACGGTGCCGCTGGTACCTTGGCTCAATTTTGCATGGAAGCCAATGACCGCCGATATCGCAGTGACTATGTTGAGTTCGTTCGGGACGAATATTTAGGACAATCGGGGGGTCATGAGATTTGGGATTATTTAGGCATGACGCGCGATGAATTTACGTCTAACTATAAGGCCTGGGAAAAAGATATGGCTGAGAAAGTAAAAAAAGACTAATTGATCGAATAACCACTCCAATATAAGGACCACCTATGTATCGCTTCATCTTATTGCTCTGCCTCTGTCATGCATCGATGTTTGCATCAGATATTACTCACACCACCGTACCATTAGATCAGATAAAAGCCGCGACCACCGCAGGCACCGCCGTGTTAATTGACGTGCGCGAACAAAGCGAATGGGATGCCGGCCACCTCAAAGGCGCGGTCTTAGTTCCCACCAGCGTTTTATCAGCAAAAGGCGCAGAAACTTTTTCCATTCCCAAAGACAAACCCATTTACCTGCATTGCAAAGCCGGTGTACGTGCGCTCAACATGACCAAATTATTGAAGGAAAAAGGCTACGACGCCCATGCCTTATCGGCGGGGTATAGTGAATTAGTTAAAGCGGGATTTGAAAAGGCTAACTAAAAGACTGCGCCTATCCTGTAGATTGCGAGCCAGGCTGGAGCCTGGCGTTCCCAGGAAAAGCACCGCGGCGCGCGTGAAATTCTTTGGTATTCAACCCGGGAACGCCAGGCTCCAGCCTGGCTGGTGTTTTTCCCGAGCCAGGCTGGAGCCTGGCGTTCCCAGGAAAGGCACCGCTGCGCGCGAAGTAGAGGTACAGAGGGAGGGGATTTTTATCAGTTATTTTGATCTGGAAATAGTAACATTAAATCGTCAGTGGCTGAAGGCGATGTCCGGGAAATACCGCATGGGCGTTGGTCGCACCATGTCGTTGTAAGACTGGCCATAAGACATCACGGTAGTCAGTGGTTACTGGTACGTCACCTGGGCCTTCTAGGACATCGTCATTGAGTCCTGGCCAGGTGCCTTTGACCCCACCGTTGACGCCGCCGCCAATAACAAAGGTGACTCCACCACGACCGTGGTCGGTGCCTAGGCTGGTATTTTCTGCGACGCGACGACCGAATTCGCTCAGTACAACAATACTAACGCGTTCCAGTGCTGAGCCTAAATCCGCGATGAATGCGGCAAGTCCTGCTCCGAGAGCGTCAATGCGAGGCGTCATCACGCTGCTTTGGACAAAATGACTGTCCCAACCGTCTAAGTCAATGCAGGCGCTGCGCATGCCGAGATCGGCTTGAATTAATCGGGCAATTAAACGTAAGCGTTTGCCGAAATCAGCAGCGATACCGCCGTGGGATTTCTCCGTGGGATATTCCGCGTTATGTTGTGGTTTATCCTCGGCATGTTGCAACGCCTGTAATTGCGCGCTGGCGGCGACGGCTGCCGTTGCTGGCGCGCCTAACAACGCATCTTTTGCATACCAACGAGCTAAAGTGTCGAGCATGGCCTGATCGGTATTGCTGCCGACTAAATCAGCTAAGGTGCTAAAGGCGGTCGCATTTGGTGCGCCACGTAAACTTTCACTCACGGCTGGTCCAACGGTAATCGCATCTAATACGCCAGCAGCGCTCGGATTTATGGCATCGCGTAAAAAGCGCCCGATCCAACCTCCAGCGACGGTCGTGCCACCGTGCTCCATTAAATCCTGGGCATAAAAATGCGAGCGGGTGTCATCATCGCTACCACAAGCGGGAATAATTGCCATACGACCAGCATCATAAAGCGGCGCCAATGGCGCGAGATTCGGATGCAGGACAAAGCGATCATCAATTCGGTGTCCTTCGCTAACGGCTAACGTCGGACGTGCGCGGCGATAGATCTCGTCGTGAATGGGGGGCAATAACGTGAGCCCATCTGCGCCACCGCGCAGAAAAATGGTAACCAAAGTTCGCTGGGTACTCATGGCGTGTCCCAATCAGCAATGCTGAAACATCGGTGAAGCCAACAATAACGATAAGGCACGTTCCTTATCCGCTAATAACAGAGATTTTATCTCATCATCTGCTTGGCGACCAAGCACGTGCGTTATGACGCCAGCTGGCGAACCACATTGCTGGAGTAATTCACGAATATTAACTTTGGTTTTATGAAGATTCCCGCGCGTCAATTCGTCGGCAAAGCGCCAGCGCCACAGTAAAGTGCCTGTCCATGCTTCGGCATGATCTGGCTGACCATCGGGAGTAGGAAACTGAAACGGAAGATGCCCGAGTCGTTGCAAATAATCATGCACGGCGCGTCCGCCATCGCTGTCCGCAGCCGTGGCGCGTAAACACGACGCAAGATAATGAAATGGACGTTTTAATTTAGCGCCGCGCTGTTCGGGGTCATGAAAAGCGCTGGTGGCGGTGAGCGCACGCATGGTGGTTGCGATATCGCCATGACTGTTAATAAAGGCTTGCTCGACAGCCGCGATTGCGGTTGGACTGGGTTGGTCGTGGATAAAATGTTGGCATAATTTA
The DNA here is from genome assembly GCA_947440715.1 of Planctomycetota bacterium. GTDB lineage: Bacteria > Planctomycetota > UBA11346 > UBA11346 > UBA11346 > BOG-1363. Next base: position 7,832 of record CANETI010000099.1, read on the forward strand.
TGGGCAATATGTCGTGCGGTTGCCGGATGATTGGTGACTAATGTTAATACGCGATCCACATCACGCTCGCCACCGCCAGCCGCAATGGTGGTACCTAAAACAATTTTTTCACCGTTGTCATGTTGTTGCGGATGAAATTCGACCGTGCCTTTACGGAAGCGTTTTTGATCGCGCACGCTCCAACCACTCAGACAGCGAGCGACTTCCATGATGTCGTTTTGCGAATAACCGCCATCGATTCCCAGGGTGTGGAGCTCTAATAATTCGCGGGCATAGTTTTCATTCGGCTTCATCCCGACTTGGCTGACGCGATTTACTCGGCCATCTAAATACCATAACATGGCTGGGCTGAGGACGACGGCACGCAACAGGTCAGAGAATTTTCCGAGTGTGTTCGCGCGAATAATATCGCGGTCATAGGCGACCGTGACCCAAGCGCATTCACCTTTCGACA
>CANETI010000100.1 GCA_947440715.1 Planctomycetota bacterium
AAGCCATACGCATAAAATCAGCATCAGATGGCGGTTCCATAATGATTAAGTCCTAACGAAAAGCGGTACTTATAGGTTAAAGCAGAAGACCTCGGCGATTGCCGAGGTCTTCTTATGATCACAACACCAAATAAGCGATGAACGAAATTATTTCTTAACGCGCTTAACCAAAGTCAGCAAAAAGCCGCGGGTTGGCAACACGGTGTGTTTGACTTCATCCATGCTGGATTCCAATGCTTTCAAGCCAGGATCATCAGGTCTAATGTTAAGCGCATTGCCGTAGCCGACGATACCGATTTGTAATTTATCTTGGTCGCCAACTAACAACACATTGCAGGTTTCGTTCGCGTCTTTGGCATTGCCACGAATCATCGCGCTGGCATCGAAGACACCCTTTTGCACTGACGTCGAGAGTTCTGCTGGCAGCTTCAAGCGCGCGGCTAAACTGGCAGCTAAGGTTTGTATGCCAGCGGCAAAATCCATGTCGCATGGTAATTTAGCTTCGACCATTTTGACCTTCGACATTTCGTAAAATTCGATGGTGCCGTTTTGATCGATGCTGAAATAATCGCCGCTGCGAGGATCTTTGAAGCGTCCTGGTTGGCTGACGTTAAGGCCCATGCCCGTGATGGGGTGCTTAAATTTAATAGGAAACTTGACGGATGGAGCAGCAGCGGCCTTGGCAGCTTTTTTGCCAAAGCTGGCGACGGCTGCTTCAATGGTTTCGTGGGTTTCGAACAAGGCCAACAGGCCCAACATTTCGAACAGTGCGATCACTTTGGTGGGCACACCGACTAATTTGATGTCGCCATTTTTTTCACGAAAATTATCAACGCATTTGACGATGGTGCCTAAACCCGTCGAGTTGATGTATTTCACATTGGTGAGCACCAACATGACATTGTTGGTACCCGCGTTGAGAATGTCGGTTAACCGCCCCTCAAACGTTTGATTCGTACTCGCATCAATTGATCCCGTAAGGAACACGGCCTTTGATTCTTCACCGCTTGGTAGCGTGACCGTTTTGATATCGAAATTAAGAACCGCCATGGAATCTCCTGATCTGCTGGCTAACCGGACGGATGGGCCGTCCGGCTTAGTGAACTGATAGCAAGATCTCTCCCGATCAAGGACATCAGCTCATGTACGCCTGTATATTGATGAGAGTTCGGAGGATGTCCCCTTGGGTTGCGAACGCGAGTACCAAGCGTTGCAACCAGTCTCTGCAAGGGAGGTTGAGTGTGATACGGAATTGTACCTAGCACTGCCAAACACAGATGTTTGCTGCTGTTATGAGCAGGTGCATCTACCAGGATGTGCCCCTGCCACGAAATCGTGGAAACGATGGGCATTCCGGCATCGTTATAATCGGGGGATACATGGGATTTTTCGGCGGCAAAAAAGATAAGAACAAAGACAAAGAGGAGAGTAACGAAAGTACATCGTCATCTCCACGTAAGAGTCGTCGCATTGTTGCGCCAGGTGGGAAACCCTCTGCGTCGCCACCAGATGAGGCGCCGACGGGCAATAAAACGGCCGTCGTTGTAAAACAGAACGCACCACGGCCACCACAACCGCCAGCGCCTGCGCGGCCCGTCTCTGATCGTGTGATGAAACAACCAGGCTCTGCGCCAATGTCGGTGCCAGAAATGATTTCCGCACCGCCGCGCCCAAAGGGTAAAGATCCCATCACCCAAGGCAGCAGCAAACCACCGGAATTTACCGGAGGATTAGCACAGGCTGGTCGCCGTAGTGATGGTCCTTGCCGCACTGGTGACGTGGCCTTGCTCGATTTTTTGAAGAATAAAGCAAAATTATTAGATGACGGTCAAGTCGGCCAAGTGCGCGGTAAAGCCGAAACGGCAGGTCTACAAATTGATGTCGCTGCGGTTGAACTGGGTTTTATCACTGAAGAACAAATGGTGAATGCACTGACGCAGGAATGCTGGGTGCCACATTTAAAAGTAGATAAATACGAAATTCGTAAGAAAGCTTTAGATACGATTGCACGCGAAGATGCGACGCATTACGGCGTATTTCCAGTCGATAAATTAGGTAGTTTACTAACGCTGGCGATGGTGAATCCGCTTGATGCGGAAACTATTCGCGTGCTGGAAAATAAAACCGGCCTCGACATTAAAAAGGTAGTCGCCACACGTAGTGAAATAAATCAAGGCATCGAAAAATATTATTCCGGTCAAGTACAGGCGAAGGACACCAGTATTTCCTTCACCCAGGATGTCGAACCGAAGAGCGTGACGCAGATGATGTCCAAAGTGGCACCATCATCGCAACCACCGCCGGTTGCGCCAAGTCGTCCAATGCCGGCTATGGTGGCACCATCATCGCCTTCGCCTTCATTCGCTGATAATATTGTGCCAGAGATTCAGGACATTGACGACTTACTTTCAAGCGATGAAGCAATTGCGCCAGCCATTATTGAACCGATCAGCTTAAAAGCAGAAGCCTTTGAAGCCGTCCCGGTCGAGCCGATTGAAATGGAGCCGCTCGAATTTGAACCAATTATGTCACCGCCATCACCACCTCCATCGCGGTCTAAATCTGCCATGCAGAACAGTGGCGAATTTGCGGTTGGCGATGCGGTTGCTGGTATAGAAGAAACGTTGACGAAGAAACCTGGAGCAGCGGCGCCCAGTGTTGCCTCAGAATTCGAAATGGATGACGGAATTCCTGCTCCACCAGCAGTCAAAGCAGTACCGGCAGCTAAGGCTTTGCCAACATTGGCACCTGAATTTGAAATGGATCACGGTGACGAACCGATGATTGCGGCACCAGCTGCGCCAGCTGCAAAGAGCGCTGTGCCGCCACCGACTTCCAACAAACCAATTGCGCCTCCGCCAGTTGCTGCTTTGCCGCCATCACCAGCCGCGGCACCAGCACGTTCGGTTCCACCACCAGCACGCCCACCAACCGCGTCGTTCAGGAAGCCAGAACCGTCAAAGCCAGCGACCAGCCGTTTTGCTGGCACCGCACGCGCGGAACGTTCTGGCATCATCAACCTGATTCCAGTAACCGAAGATGAATTTCAACACGCCATTACCCACGGTAAATCGCACGTGTTTGAAAAATGGGTCGGCCTACAAAGCCGTAATCGCATCATCAATGCCGTCAGTGTCGAAGCTGAATTCGACACGCTGCTTGCCGGGCTGTATGCTGGCGGGATTGCAGTTTAAACCCAGCTATTCTTAGTTTTTTTCACAGTTGACGAACACCCGTGGAACAAGCTCCACGGGTGTTGTCGTTGGGCGATGGCGCTCGCTGGTTGCTGAATCCGCTGGATGGTTGAGCATAGCACCATGGTCGATGCTGATATTCCAACGTGGACGCCAGGTGGCGGTCTGCAATTTCGTTTACTCAAACAAGCGTCCGGCAATACCCGCGCACGGCGCGGTCGTTTTGTTACCGCCCACGGCGTGGTCGAAACACCGGCGTTTATGCCGGTTGGTACGCAGGCGGCAGTTAAATGCGTGACGCCTGAGCAAGTCGCGGCGACGGGCGCGCAAGTGGTGCTGGCAAATACCTATCATTTAAGTTTAGCCGACCGCACTCTGTTGGTCGAGCGTCACGGCGGTCTGCATAAATTAATGCATTGGCCGCAAACGATATTAACAGATTCTGGCGGTTTTCAGGTTTTCAGTTTACCTGATCGGCAAATCACTGAAGAGGGTGTCCAATTTCGTTTTGACGTTGATGGCACGCCAGCAACGCTGACGCCTGAAAGCTCGATGGATATTCAACGTCGATTAGGCGCGGATATCGTCATGGCATTTGATGAATGTGTCGATCACCGTGCGGACCGATCCTATATTGAAGCGAGCGTTGAGCGGACGTTCCGTTGGTTGAAACGCTGCATGGCGGTGAAATTAGATGAACATCAGCATTTGTTTGGCATTATTCAAGGTGGCATGGAATTAGATTTGCGCGCCAAAGCCACGGAACAATTAGTCTCTTTAAATTTACCTGGCTACGCCATTGGTGGCGTGTCGGTCGGTGAAGGTCATCAGTCGATGGTGCGCGTGGTCGAGGCGACGGCGCCATTAATGCCGGTCGATAAAGTTCGTTATTTAATGGGCGTAGGCTTGCCCGAAGATTTAGTGGCATCCGTTGATTGCGGCATGGACATTCATGACTGCGTTATTCCAACGCGTTATGCCCGCGAAGGCACCGTGTTTAGTTGGGATGGCAAAATGCGCATCCAAGATAAAAAGTTCCGTAAAGATCGCTACGCGATTGATACCCAATGTACTTGTTATACCTGTTCGAGCGGTTCGGGTGGTTATAGCCGGGCTTATTTACGGCATTTGAGCTTCGCTAGTGAACCATTAGGCGAGACGTTATTAACCATTCATAATTTACATTTCTATCAAGACCTCATGCGCGCCATGCGCGATGCTATTGAGCGCGATGTATTTCCGGCCTGGCGTGACGCATTCCGTGAACGCTATTTCGCTCGCCGAGCAAAAAATGGTGGTCGTCGCGACGACGGTGACGACGAATAAGGCGGCTGAATTTAATATGCAGCTGAATTTATTATGCGGTTAATAGTCGTGCAACATGGCAAGGTCAAAGATCCCCATGTCCTAGCCTTACGCGCGGAGTTTTTAAAACGATTTCAGCGCTATGGCTCGTTGACCATCCAGGAAAAAGAACCCAAGGGTGACGCAGTTTTATGGCCAACGTCAAGCCGTTGGCGGGTATTATTAGATGAACACGGCGAAACTCCAACCAGCGAAGAATTAGCTGGTTTACTACGCAAATGGACCATGGCCCACGGCGAAGTCGCCTTCTTAATCGGCGATGCCTACGGTCATCACGCACCCAGCAAAGCCGCCGCACAAGCCACCATCGCTCTCAGTGCGATGACCTTACCGCATCAATTAGCGCATCTGTTATTGGTCGAACAGCTTTATCGTGCCGCCAGTATTTTAGCCGGTTCGCCTTATCATCACGCGTAGATTATTAGCGGTCTTTTTCTCTCAAATATAAATAGTCTAAATAGCCCATCGGCAAGGGCGAAGCAGGTTGTCGAGGGCCATATCAGTAAGCCGCCGTAAAAGCTGAGTGTCCAATAATGGCTAGTCCTGGACCCCAGCCGCTATGGGCAAGAATAAAGCGTTGGCCATTGAGGGGCGGAGTGAAGGTGAGGGGACGTTCACCTGCGCGGGTAAGTAGCGTAATGCTGACGGTGACGGCGAAGGTGCCATCATCGAGTGCTGAGAGAGAATGAATGGTGTAATTAAATACGAAGGGATCTGCCTGTTGTAAATTAAAGAGTGTCGTCAGTCCACGCATGACCAACACCCGCATCGCGCCATTTCCAATTAATTCACCCGCATCGCCACTGATTTGATTTGGCCAGGATTTATTAAAATCATAATTGGGATGCAGGGCATCCATGACGCCACTGGCGCGACCGTTCTCAATGGCATTTCGAATCAGGGTAAACGTGCGTTCCGCTTGCACGGACGGGCTGCGCCACCACAGAAACCAACCGAACGCGCAGATGCACGCGAGAGAGATCACAATCAAGCGTAGTCGTTGTTGGCTCATTACGGCATCGTCTGCCTGCGCGCGACGCGACAAGAGGGCGCTACAGCGGGGCGGTTGAAACTCATAACGTCAGACGAATTTTATTTCGTTCGTGCAATAGCGCCTGTCGTTGCCTTGCTGAATGAGCCCCGAGTTGCTAAATAATCATTCATGGATCGCACGGAGCGCATTTTAGCGGCTTTAAAGAAGCGGAGTTACTCGCCCGTATTGCGTGAGCGCATTGAGCGTTTGTTAGATGGGCACGAGGATCGGACGCGGATGCGTTGTTGTAATTCTGGCTGTTTTGTTTGTGTTCAGCAACTGCGGGCGATAGTTGCAGAAGTTGAAGCTGGCGATGCGCCAACGTCGACACCATAAAACGGATTCTGAATCAATGACTTTGATTTAGCGGCTCTGGTTCGGTCAACCAACGGGCTGATCCAACGATAATCGCCATAGCGAAATAACCGATGGCGTACGACCAGGCTGGAGTGCCAAAGGCTCCGACGGCATCTTTGGCGGTGAAAACGTAGCTATGCATGAATCCGCAGGCACTTAATGCCGCAGCAATCAAGCACCAAATAGCTGCGGTCATAAAACGACGCTCAATAATATGCACGGTGACGGCGGCGAAAATCATCGCCGTGAAAATAAATCCCTGTTCTAAAGCAAATGCACCATGAATGAAGGTGCCGCCGCGCATGAATGCTGGAATCAATTCATTGGAAAATGTTGCATCCGCAGCGCGTAATCCATCCTTGGCCATTAAGACTCCCCAGGCGCCAATGCCTGGGAGTAAACCCAGCACCACGGCTGGAGCATGGGCTTTCGGCGTGGCCTGGAATGCCTGGGCAGTGATGACGATGCCGATCCATAAAACGATGGCCATGCCCGCTTCAATCGGCACCGCCCATACGACATAGGCCATTACGCCGGTTAAACATAAAATCGTACAGAAAATGGCATTTAAAATAGAATATCCAGCGCGCGCACCCATGCTTTTCCATCCAGGATGACCGATATAAATGGTCGTAGGAAAGCATGAGCCAAAGAGTGCGGCCGCTATTGATCCAACTCCGTTCATCGCAAGCGATGGTGCCGTTGGAAATTGATCACCGGCAGCGTCAGCAGATTCAATATTTTGTAATGAGCCTATGACATTAAAGATGCCCATCGGAATAATAACGGCAATATAGGCCATCAATTGATCGCTAGACCAGGCGGCAAACAGGTCACCTAGAACAGGAATGGGAAGATGAAAAGCGAGCGCGACATCTGGGCGAGCGTGTGGATCTACTAAGCCGGTACCCCAGGCTAGCGCAGTGCCTAATACGACGGCGACTAAACCACCTGGAATACCGCCGCGAAAGCGAACTCGGCCAAAATAGGTGAGTAAAATGACGGCTAAGGTAACTAAGCCGACCACCGGAAACGCAAAGGTGCGAAATAAAAAGGAAAATGAAATAAATCCAAGCGCGATACCGGCTAACGTCGATAATAATGCCGCGCGCGGTGATGCCCGACGAATTCGTTCGGCGACCGTGGCGCCCAATAATTCAATAACACCAGAACCAAAACAGGCCAATAAACCCGCTTGCCAAGCGATGATGGCAACGGCGGATTCATCGAGCCCACGAGCACGTGCGGCAAATACAGCAGGCAGCATCACTAAAAAGACATGAGCAAATAATGATACCGTATTGATGCCATAGGGCAGAGCACAAATATCCGTGCGACCAGTGGCGATGGCTAGCCGTCGCGCTTGCCACGCGTAAAATAAATTACCGACTAAAAGTGATACTGCTGCACCAGGTAAGATGCGTCCGTAAATCAATTCCGGTGGAAAGCCGAGCACGAACTGACAGAGCCCAACCATAAGCATGAGCTGCACGACATTATCGAGTGCTAGGCCGAAGAATCCGTCGACATCACCGCGTACAAACCAACGCATGGTGTCCTCCTTATGATCGGCGGGGTTGTATGGAGCAATGCCGTTTCCTCCACCGTAAAACGGGGGCGGCCCGTCTCTGGCAACTGGTCGCTGGCATTCAGTTAGTGGCAACTAGCTAGAACCGGCAATTGCCGCCCATGGTTGTCTCTCTAGTATTGATATCATGTCAGAGATTTCCCCAGGTTTTACTAAACGTATTGAGCGTTTGAATAATATCGGCATCGCGTTATCAGCCGAACGTGACCAGGTAAAATTGTTGGAGCAGATATTGCTGGGCGCAAAAGATATCACCAACGCTGATGGCGGCACGATTTATTCTTTGTCCGATGATGATCAGCTGCGCTTTGAAATTTTACGCTCGGACACCTTGGGTTTGTGGCTCGGTGGTTCTAGCGGCAAACAAATTCCCTTTAAGCCAATTCCGTTACATTTACTCGATGGCACGCCCAATCGCAGCTCGGTCGTGGCGTGCTCTGTCTTAGATGGCACGACGGTTAATATTCCTGACGCTTACCACGCCGATGGTTTTGACTTCGCCGGCACACGCGCGTTTGACGAACGTACGGGTTACCGTTCGACGTCATTTTTGACCGTGCCGTTGCGTAATCATGAGCAAACGATTATTGGTGTCTTACAGTTATTAAATGCGCGTGACGAACTCGGCGCGGTGGTGCCTTTTAGCGAAACAGATCAACGATTAGCCGAAAGTTTAGCCTCGCAAGCGGCAACGGCATTGACCAAAGGTCAGTTGATTGATGGCATGAAA
>CANETI010000101.1 GCA_947440715.1 Planctomycetota bacterium
TGCGGGTGAGCGAGCGTGCGCCGTGATGACACGTCACCATCGTGCCATCGGCAGCAAAAATATTGCCGTTGGAATTATCGCTCGGTTCACGAAACGTGGTGATGCCGTCAGCGGCGGTCCATTTTTTAATTTGATTGTTAGGAATATCGCTGAACACCAAGTAACCACCGTTGGCATTGGTCCAAGCGGGACCTTCTAAGAATTTCATGTCGCCACCTAATTTTCGCACCGTGGCATCGGCAGCCACCACTTTGGCAAAAGCTACGGCATCAACCGGAACGAGATCAGCTGCGTGGGCAACCACCTGAGCACAGAGGGCGATGAGTGTTGGCAAGATAAAGCGCATGAGGCATCTCCGGAAGGTCAGATTTATGAAGATAGGAATGCGCGAATTAGAGCAAAACAGGGCAAAGAGCAAGTTGTACTCAGCGAATGGGCTGGGTGGACCTTGAACCACAGGCCATGATCCGCACAACAGGCGCCCTCATCACCGTTGGGAAAAGCTCACCATGCGCATTGCCATATTTGGTACCGGATATGTCGGACTTGTTTCGGGAACCTGTTTTGCCGAGATGGGCAATCAAGTGATCTGTGTGGATGTTGACGCCGCCAAAGTGGAGCGATTGAACCGGGGGGAAATTCCGATTTATGAAGCGGGTTTGCAGGAATTAGTCGAAGAAAACGTGCATGGCCATCGCCTACGTTTTACCACCAAGGCAGTCGAAGGGCTCGCCCAGGCTGAGCTCGCTTTTATTTGCGTTGGTACACCCATGTCAGCCAGCGGTGAAGCGGATTTGCGTTATGTTGAATCCGCTGCGCGGGATATTGGTCGTAACATCACTGAATATTGTGTGGTGGTTAATAAAAGCACCGTGCCGGTTGGAACCGCCGACCGGGTACGTGGATGGGTGTCGGAAGAATTAACCAAGCGTAGTTTGCGTATTGATTTTGATGTTGCTAGTAATCCTGAATTTCTCAAAGAAGGATCGGCGGTTGAGGATTTCATGAAGCCAGACCGCGTGGTGGTCGGCGTCGCAAATGATAAAGCGGGTAAATTATTGCACGAGTTATACGCGCCATTTATTCGTAATGGCCTGCGTTTTTACACCATGGATATTCGCTCGGCAGAAATGACCAAGTACGCGGCGAATGCGATGCTAGCGACGAAGATTAGCTTTATTAATGAGATTTCTAATATTTGTGAAAAAGTCGGTGCCGATGTGCGACAAGTGCGCTTAGGTGTGGGTGCTGACCAGCGCATTGGTCTACAATTTTTACATCCAGGTGTTGGTTACGGTGGTTCATGTTTTCCTAAGGACGTACGTGCACTGGTGCATACGGCCAAAGTTGCGGGATATAACGCCGAATTATTGGCCCAAGTTGATGCGGTGAATCAGCGGCAAAAAAGCGTGATGCTGCATAAACTCCAAGCGTGGTGCGCTTTGAACGGACGTACATTAGCATCGCTCACGATCGCCATGTGGGGTTTGGCATTTAAACCGAATACGGATGACGTGCGCGAATCACCCGCTTTAGAATTAATAAAAGTGTTAATCGCTGCTGGTGCGACGGTGCGTGCTTATGATCCAAAGGCGACCCATGAGGCGCAACGCGCACTGGGTGATTTGCCGCGCATCACCTATGTGGATGATGCCTATGACGCTACTGAAAACGCAGATGTGTTGTGTCTGATGACCGAATGGCGGCCATTCCGCCGTCCGGATTTCCGTCGCCTCGCGCAACAACTGCGTGGCAAGGCGATATTCGATGGGCGTAATCAATACGATGAATCGCGTACGTCAGCACATGGATTAATGTTATACCCGATTGGCGTGCCAGTGGTGATGACGCGTGCGGCAAAAACCGCGTAACCATGAGTTGGTTTCAAACGGTGGTAAGCTTGCGTGCTCGCCCGCGTGGGTTTCATCTGGTGACGGATGAATTAGTCGGACACGCATCTTATTTACGTCAGGTGCGTATTGGTCTGTGGCATGGGTTTATTCAACACACTTCGGCATCGCTCAGCATTAATGAAAATGCCGATCCGAGTGTGCGTACCGATTTAGAACGCTGGACGCGGGAATCAATTCCTGATGGTGCGCGTTATTTTGCCCACGACGCCGAAGGCGATGACGACATGCCTGCGCATGTGAAGGCGTCATTATTTGGTGCAGGGGTGTTAATCCCTATTCGCGATGGTCATTTACAATTGGGAACGTGGCAGGGCATTTATTTAGGGGAACATCGCGATCTTGGCGGCAGTCGTAACGTCATTGTAACCGTGATGGGAGAGTAAACGCCCCTGGGTTTTAATAATAATAGCTAATGGCTGGCGAATGGATTAATAACCACGACTGGTTTGGTGACATTTCCTCGGACAACGGCGCGGGCGACATGGCTACTGGCGAAGGCTAAGGCACTACCGAACCATTTGCCCACAAACCACACTTGGCTGAGTAGACCACCAGAAACATGCGGGATAACTAGTAGACGTAAAGAACCGTCTAGCATAACAATTCCAGATATGAGCATGATGCCTTTGGGCATAACGACACTGGCCGATGATAAGCGAATTGCTCCTTCTTTAATGTCAAAATTTGCTTCGGCAGAGTCTTGATTTCGTACATTGGAAATGTCGCCGACCAGCAAATTGGTGAGAAATGACAGCTCAACTAAATTGCCGTTCGTTATGGCAATGCGTCCGCGTCCTTCGGCTTCTTCTGGTTTCCCCAGTGGAAATGAAATTTCGATTTGTCCTGAAACGACACCCGAGTAACTATCCGCATTACCACCATAGGCAGAGAGTAAGGTGGCTAAATCAACGTTGTTTACCGTCGTTGATATGTGCATGCGGTTGCGAATAAAATCAATAGACAGGGATCCTTTTGCTGTTCCGCCAAAAACGGTTGCTTGGCAATCATGAAATAAGAGAACATTTTTCTGTAGTTCAGGACGACTTACGACATCGTGAAGGACCAGTGGTCCAACCGTCAGTTCGTTGGTGTGAATAATTTCGCCCGTAATACTCGCTTCGAAATCACTCGCGGCTAACGTGGTGGTTACTTCTCCTGCGCGAGCGGCGGACATGATTAATGTCAACGCCATTCCCATGACCATAGCGATTAGATTTTTCATGCGCCCATTTCCATCGCGCATTGTTCTGCCAATTGTAATGCTGCCAGATGAGTGCGTGCTGCGGTTATGGTGGTGTCGTTCGGTTGGTTTATGAGCAACGTTTGCCAGGCGGCGCGGCCTGCACCGCACAGTAAATGAATGCCAACGTTGACGTCGGACATTAAATAAGGATTGCACCGCGGCCTAAAAGCGGCGAGGCCAGCAGCATGTTGCGCGCACAACGCCAACAACTGTGCAGGAACGGCAATAGCTGCCGCCGTTGCCTGGGCTATGGCGAGCGGGTCTTTATTTTTTCGTGCCGCTGTCAGTGCGGCATAAGCAATGGCATCTTCATCTGCGGTTTGCAGGCATGCGGTTGCCGTTTGGGTTAGTAGTTCGGCAAGGGTAAGCGATTCCGCTTCGATGGCCGTATATTTTGTGCCAGTCGTATAACGAGCGGCCATGGCGCCCGCGGCACAGCCGAGTGCCGCAGCAATGGCGGCCGCTGCGCCGCCCCCTGGGGTGGGTGTACGTTCGCTGAGGGCCTTGGTAATGTCGCTCAGTCGTTGATCGGCTAGCGGCATGATTAATTAACCGCCCGCTGCCAATGCTTGCTCAGGTTGACCAGAAGATACGCGGGTGATTTTTGCACCGATTTTACGTAAGCGTTCTTCGATTCGTTCATAACCGCGATCAATATGGTAGACTCGACTGATGAGCGTTTCCCCTTGGGCAGCCATGCCTGCGATAACTAACGCGGCAGATGCACGTAAATCACTGGCCATTACTTCTGCGCCAGACAATTTTTCGACCCCTTGAATAATGGCTTGACCATTTGCGACGCTGATTTTTGCCCCCATACGTTTCATTTCGGCAGCGGCCATAAATCGTTCTGGATAGATGCGCTCAGTAATCGTGGAGGTTCCTTCGGCGAGTGACATGAGCGCCATGGTTTGCGCCTGCGCATCGGTGGGAAATGCGGGATGCGGCAGGGTGACGACTTCGGTCGCTTTCCAGCGTTGCTCGGGAACAATGGTTAAACTCGTGGCTTTGCGTTCGACGTGGATGCCCATTTGGCGCAACACATCGAGCATGGCCAACATGTGGCTCGGGCGACAGCCGGTGATGGTAATGGGCGAACGGGTTATGGCGCCAGCCAAGACAAAGGTGGCAGCTTCAATACGATCTGGAATGACGCTCCAATTGGCGGCTTTTAATTTACGCACACCTTGAATGGTGATGCGTGGGCTACCCGCACCGGTAATTTTTGCGCCCATACTATTGAGACAGTCAGCTAAATCGACGACTTCGGGTTCGCAGGCGGCGCACTCGATAGTGGTGGTGCCTTTAGCGAGGGCAGCCGCACACATGACATTGTCCGTGGCTAATACCGATGAGCCAAATTTTCCGCCTAAGTAAATTTCCGCGCCTTTGAGTCCGCCTTTGGGTGCTTTGGCGTGGACGTAGCCATGCTCCAACGTGATTTCGGCGCCCAGTGCTTCGAGGCCTTTTAAATGCAAATCAATTGGACGCTCACCTATGACGCAACCACCAGGTAATGAGACCGTTGCTTCACCGCGAGCGGCAAGCAGGGGGCCTAATACACAGACGCCAGCGCGCATTTGCTTTACTAATTCGTATGGCGCTGTGCTGTTGTAGGTGTCGCGCATCAGCGTGCTAATAACGCGCCCCGTCCATTGCGTTTCGACGCCCAATGTATTGAGGATTTTCACCTGCGTTTGAATATCGCGCAGGGTGGGAATATTACCAAAGCGACAGGCTTCACCCGTCATCAGCGAAACCGCTAAGATGGGCAGCGCGCTGTTTTTAGAACCGGATACCGCAATGGAACCCGACAGGCGTTGACCGCCTTTAATAAGAAATGTGTCCATGGTTTGCACACTAACGCTGCCGCCGTGAGCGCCAGCGTCGACCGCGACCGGGCCAAGATCGCGTACAGATAACCAAGAAAGACACTGACCAGGTGATCAAATCGGCATCGTCAGCTTCTTGCTTTTGCCCATTGGAAGCGTGACAAAGCACCATGCCGATTGCGTTTCCCAGGTGGTGGACCTTATGCGAACCTTGTTAAGTGCGGCACCATTGATTGTCGGCACGGTGATTATCGCAGGTGAGGAAGCGCATCATGGTCGTAGTGTGCTGCGGTTGCGCGTTGGCGATGAACTGCGGGTTGCTGATGGTGCGGGCCGTAGTGGAAATGGGACCGTGTTGGGTATGGCTCGCGATCAGTTAGATGTGCGGATCGACATCGTTGATCAGTTGCCCAAAGAGGCTGCGCATCAATTGACCGTGGTATTTGCGCCTCCGAAAGGTGATCGCCTAAGTGATGTCGTGCGTGGTTTGACGGAAATCGGCGTTGGAACCATTCGCTTGTTGGAGTGTGATCGGAGTGAGCGCGTGCCTGGAAAACTGGATCGTTTGCAGCGAGTCGCAGCCGAGGCGTTGAAGCAATGTCGCCGAGCTTACTTGCCGATTTTTGGTCCGCCCGCCACCATTCAGACCTTGGCAGGCGCTGGCGATGAGCTTATCGTGCTTGACCGTATGGGGAGCGCTCCGAGACAATCAGTTCCGCGTCCGCTCACTTTGGTGATTGGACCGGAAGGTGGTTTGACGGTGGATGAGTTGGCTTTGCTGACTGCCGCAGGCGCTGTTGCTGTACGCGTCGCAGGTCCCATTCTGCGTATCGAAACTGCCGCCCTTGCCGCCGCTGCGGTGTGGGCATCTGCCTGGGAGCATACTCGCTCGTGAACGAAATCTCATCATCAGCCGATGCATCAGCACCGACCGGTTCGTCTGCTGCGCCAACGCCAGCGCCTGCTCCATCTGCTGCTAGCGCATTTTGTTTTACTGACCCAGGTTGTCGCACCGAAGTGCGATTAGGCGCATTAATTATTTTGGCCTCGGTATTTTTATGGTTGTGGTTGGGGCCAACCATGTCGAGTCGACTTTATCTAGTTGGTGCGCCGTTATTATTAATTGGCATCCCAATTCAAGCCATCCAGGCGAAGCGAGACGGACGTCCTGGTTATCCGTGGAAGTTAGGATTGACCATGGCAATTGGTGGGGCCCTGATGTGGCCAGATTTGCGTTACCGTGAAAGTCCCACTGGTCCGGTGTATGTCCAAGAAGTTGGGCCATTGTTGCTTGCTGCCGGTGTGTGGATTTTAGCGTGGTGGCCGATTGCTCGTTCCCGTTCTCGTTCTGCTGACTCTGCTGCGAAGGAAGTTGCTGCATGACACCTGATCAAACTACGTTGGCCATTTGGGGGGGCGGCTTATTAGCTGGCCTCATCGTTGGCTGCATCATCTTATTTACGGTGCGAGGGAGCGTTTTTGAAGAACGCCAAACTCATGCGCAGAATCTTGGGCAAGAATACGAAAAACTGTATCCGTCAGATGGCATGGCGATTGAAGAAGCGACCGATAAATGGAAACGGTTGATGGAGCATCAGCAGGCGGCATTAAAAGATGCCGAAGCCAGCATGGTACCAGCATTGCCTCGCGGTTATCTCGAAACCGATTTGTCTTCCGGTTCAGCGCAAGTGCATGCCGATTTACAATATTTAAAACAAAAAGCTCAACGTACTCAGGTAAAGTTACCTTCTACCTTACCATTTGAAGAAGGATTAAGCGCAGACGCAAATCAGCGCTTATTACAACTCGCACAACTGTATCTCTACCGCAATTTGATCGACACCTGTATGGAAGCGGGCATCACCAAAATTAATAGTATAAAAGTCGAAACCGGCCCCTGTGATCCGCAAGGCAAATATGCGGTGTTACAATGTCAGATCGATATGGACATGAATTGGGATCGTACCAGCCAATTATTAGCAGATCTCAATCAAACACAAAATCGCAAAGGCTATGGTGTGCGCGGGTTGTCGATTGAACATGATCGCTCAGGAAATGAACGCGTGTCCATGACCGCGAGTTTATTGACGACCAATAATCCCGCCTGGGGTTTGCGTCCGGATAGCGCGGCAACTCAATTACCTAACGCGCCCGCCGGTGGTGGTGCTGCACCAGCGAATGGTGGTGCTGGTGGTCGCTTTGGCCGCTTTGGAGGAACGAATCCATGACTCCGCACATGATTTTAGCAGCTGTTGCGATTGCCTTATCCGTCTTGCTGACGGTGGGTAGTATCCTGGTCACCTCATCAGCGATCCCGATCCCGATTACTGATCTGAAAGTCGCGCCGAAAAAAGGCGATTTAACCATATTTCAAGGCGATATCCCGATCAAACCATTGGTGGTCGAATTAGGTGGGCAGCCACAAGCAAATCCATTTACGCTGCGTCCGAGTGGTCCGCCGCCATCACGCCTGCCGCCACCGCCGCCGCCACCGCTTGATTTGCCCGTGCCGCCAATCCTGCCTTTACCGGAGAAATGACCATGACTTGTCAGCTCCCCTTTCGTCGAAGCGCGCACATTGCGCTTGTGGTATCCATGGGCTTATTGCTGTGCGTGCCGCCAATTTCTGCAGCGGATGCGCCAGATCCTTACATTGATCGCGTAGAAGTTAAACACGACACCATTATTTTAAAGAATGGGCGCGGCACGGAGTTGGGAACTATTGTTGATACGAATGGCGATGGAGATCTTGTTATTGAAGGTACATCGGGTCGCCGTCGCATAGATGCGAAAGATATTTTGCGCATTGATTACCGTCGTACGCTTGACGATGTGGTTGCGAAACGCGGTGAGCAGGCCCTAAAGCGTAATGATTTTGATGATATCTTATTGACGCTAAAATGGTCTCGCGAAAAAGGCGTTGTTTCGGCGGGCGTAAAATTGGCTGAACAAGTTTTGGCGGTTAAGCCAGGTCATATCCCAATTGGGAAGGTCGCGATTGAGCTCTATAAAGAACAGGGCGATAACGCAAAGGTTGAAGCCTTAGCGCGGCAAATGGTGAAGGCCGACCAGCATTGGACTGAGGGCTTTGAAGTCGTGGCATCAGCCTTGGCCGCCGATGCCAGCCGTGAAACGGAACTCAAACATTGGCTCAATGATTGGATTCGTTTACAGCCAACGGCCTATCAGCCGAATAAATATCTTGCCGGTATTTATGAACGCAGCGGTGAATTAAAACTGGCGCAAGAAGCTTATCGTAAATGCTGGAA
>CANETI010000102.1 GCA_947440715.1 Planctomycetota bacterium
AAGCCCAACAAAAATTTCATACCCTACAAGCCGTCTTACCTACCCTTGAAACTCGGCAAATTACCGCCGAATTGCTACAAGCGAATGGACAAGGATCGTTGTCGATAAATTTACATCCAGATTGTTGGTCCGTGTGGTTGCAAGCCCAGATGTCATGGGATGAACAGGTCGAACGCTGTAAATTAATTGAAAGTCTGGGTCGTAGTTGCACCTGGGCAAACACTGGAGCCATCATCGAGTGTGCCCATGGATAAGAAAAACGAACCGGTATCCGTAGCAACCTGGTCGGGCGAATTATTATTCCCCTGCCACTTAATAGAAGCAACTATTATTGACATGTCCCAGGTGACTGCGTTAGGGACATGGATTTATCCGTGGTTTCGAGCACGCCCACATCTGGCAGTGACTGGGGCCAATCCCACAATTCGTCGTCAAATCATAAACGCCCACTTGCCCGTGGCCTGGAGCGACTTGCCCGACAACGGGGTGAGCCCCTCAGAACGATCTGCTCTGTTTGGCGATAGCTGAATTGACTCTGCATCTAAACTTAATTCGATCATCGTGGCTCTGATGACTGATGCCGCTGACCAACCATTTTATCTCGACCCGACTCCGATTTCTTTCTGCTCAATTCCCTGATTGAGCGAGCCCCTCGCTGAGTAAACAACCTCATAAAACGGTGTGGTGGCCTACGGCATACACCTGCGCAAACCTAGACACGCTCGTTTGATTTTACCGCACCAGTTCCCAGCTCTGGTTGCGATATCAGATGACTTTTGACTTTGTTAGGCCTCCGATTGATCCTCAATTTGATTCGCTTTTTACTAGAAGTTAATTTCTTATCTCTAGTAATTACAATGATTTATGTCGCAATCGATGGTCGTCGACTTACCCCAGGTGGTAAATCAAAACTTGCCGTGTTGGGGGCCTGCGCGGTATCTTCATTGGTTGACCGCTCACATTCGGCAAGGGGTTTGCGTAAGACCCCCAGGGGCATGGTCCCCCTGTCGACTCTTTCCACCCCCGGCACCCCTCCGCCATGGCTGACGATCCCTCACCATTATCGCAAGATGATATTGATGCGCTAATCTCGGCAGCTTCCGGGAATGACGGGACAGCTCCATCTCCTGCGCAAGATAAAGCGCCCAGTAAAACTAATGCGACAACCATTGATCAGGACGCGATTGATGCCCTTATAGCAGCGGCGAATAATAGTGCCTCTCCTAATAAACCCCCGATGACCGGCAGTGGAAGTAAAATCGGCAGTGGAAGTAAAATCGGCAGCGGAAGTAAAATCGGCAGCGGAAGCCGTTCAAATGGAGTGAGTAAAGTTGTAAATTCCGTACAAGATGCCGCACATGCCAGCTCCGCAGCTGCCAATAATGGCGGACCCTTAGGACAAGATGATATTGATCGTTTATTAGCCGAACTCGGTGGAACGGGAACTCCGCCAACTGACAATGGTGATTCGAAAGCACGCAGCGTCCCAACCACCTCGATCGCTGACGCGGCTCGTTCACAAGTCCCAGGCACCACCAGTTCAGCAGCGCATGCCTCATCGGCTGAAGAATCGGCAGTCGATGCATTACCGGTAGATCCCAATGCCACGTTAGTGGCACCTCTGCTGGGTTCTGCCAATGCAGCCACCTTATCGCTCAGCCCTGAAGATTTGGATGCGTTAGTCGATAAACAAGTCGGCACTATCAGTGATCATCAAGAAGCGCCAATGATTGATCAAAGCGATATTGACGCTTTGGTGAAACAATTAGCGGTCGCGACCGGAGCACCGGACACTAAGAAAATTAGCGATGCGTTAGCGAAACATGAAGGCGAAATCGATAAATTATTAGAACATGCTGGCGATCCAAAAGCCACGATTGATGCCATTCCTGGATCTGCGTTATTATCAGCTTCTACCGGCGCGAATAAGCGCGGAACCACTGGCGTTCAGGTTGCGGTAATGGCACCGAGCGAACTAAAAGGGACGCGCTGGTTATTAGCCGCCGCAGTAGTTTTTCTCGCCATGTGCGCCACCACCTTGGGTATGGTCGTTGGTGCCATCCAAGGTTTATCGCATGAATTAAAATTACAGCACCAAGCTCAATTAATGCCAAGTGATAATTTCGCCGACGATTACAAAGCCGCTCTTGCCCAATTACACGGTCCAGATGCAGGTGAAGCAGCCAAAGGTGCGCTGTTTTTACAACGCCTTAAAAAACAATATCCCAGTCATGAAGGTGAAATTGCCTTAGCCCTGGCGCGGCACTATCGCTCTACCGGCGCCTTACGCCAAGCTAGCGAAGAATTCGCCGGGCTCGCTGAAATAAACCTGGGACACTTCGATAATCCGCGCTTATACCTCGATTACGCCTCCTGTTTAGCTGAAACTGGTGATGTGCCGGCTGCTACTCGGCAGGTTTATCACTTATTAGCCAATGAAAATACTTACACCGGCGCACGTGATCGACACGGATTAAATAGGCCAGCTGACGAGGTTGCCCGCAATAAACAAGCGTTACAAGATGCTTATTTAACGCTGGGACGCTTATTAGGTGATGTCTGGCAAGACAGCGGCCTGACTAAATCCGTAGCAAAACATACGTCATCTGCGCATGACCAGGCTGGTACAACACCTGCAAAAACGACTCATGCTCAAGCATCACATGGGGCTACACCCGGCGCTCCAACCCACGCTGGACATGGTCCAACGCCTGCACCTGCGGTATCAACAACCCCAGCACCTGCAGCCGCACATGGAGCTCATTAATATGACGACCATGCGACCGCTCATTATGTCCTGTCTCTATATGTGCAGCGTCAGTTGGTGCAGCATAACCGTGCTTACCGCCGTCGATCAACCAGTTCCCACCGCCACCTTACCTCCGGCTCCGCGCCCGCTGCAATTACAACAAACCACGCATACACCTACATTAACGGCAACAGCTACCGATGGTAAATCTGTACTCGACGAATTAGCCGCCCTTAAACGCGCCGTTGAACGCGTCAAAAATAACACCAAAGATAAATCGACTTCCGACCATACGCACGCTACAGCCCGCGCCGATTCTCTTGCCAATCCACATGACGCTTCAGCTGCCGATGGTAAATTGCTCACCTCGACACGCTTCGGTGACCATAAATTCTCGGTCTTTATTGCCGGTAATGGTGCGGCTTACGTTACCGCCGCCATTGACCGGGAAGCGGTAGAAGTCATTTATCGTGAATTAGGACAATTATTAAGCCGCAGTATTGACGACACCAGCGTCATCGCCAATCGCCGTGCAGTCAGCCTGCATGTCAAAGATGTGCCATGGGCGGAAGCGCTTGATCGCTTATTGGGGCAAGTTGGATTAGGTTGGCGTGAAGATGGGGCAGCCACCGGGTCCCTGGTTATTTACGATACTGCTATGCGTCAACGCGATAGCGAACAATTACTCGATCTTGCCAAACGAGCGTTGGATCACGCCGCCAGAGAAAATAAAAATGCCACCGGGGCTGAGGCGATGTATTTGTTGGGAAAACAAAATGCCAACGCCCACCGTCCATTAGAAGCGATTAATCTTTTTAGCTTGCTCGCTGATACGTATGGCACGGATGCTGATCCCGTTATTCAATCGTGGGTGCACAAAGGTATTCTGGGAATTGGCGATGCCATGATGGCGGTCAATCAATTCCAAGATGCACGCAGCGTTTTTTTTAATTATATCAGCAAAGCTGATCTGCATGATCCGCAACTACCTGATGCGTATCTTTCCGCTGCGAATGCCGCTCGTCAACAAGGCTTGGCGAATAATGACCCGTTATCGCTCGATTCCGCTATTGATACCCTGCAAAATTTACTCGACGCTTTTGCGAAAAATTCATCTGCTAAAGCGTCCATTCATATTGCCCGTGTTAACCTTGGCGAATTGTTATTCGAAGCAGCTCGTTACCGTGAAGCGGAAACCCAATTAAAACTCGTACGCGAGTCAAATGGCAGCAAAGATAATGATCTGTTAGATTTCCGCCTGGCTGAATGCGCATTTCATGACAACCGCAGTGCGGAAGCATTGCCTACCTACACGCGACTATGGCGCGCCTGGAAAGCACAGACCTTTGATGTGCATATACCGGCATCTATTTATCCCATGGCCGCTTATCGCGTCGGCCAATGCCACTTAGCGGCTTCGCCACCACAGTATGTCCAGGCTCTCTTTTCCTTCTTACGCGCACGACAAGAATTTAATGAATCCGCACTTGATGCAGAATTACTCATAAGCATTGCTCGCTGTTACAGCGAACTCGAACGTGATGACGAAACCATTAATACGTTGTGGGAATTACTACGCGGAGACACCCTAGCCGATAGTCGTCCAGGGCAATTACAGTTAGATCAATTATTAGGCGAACTCGAAGGCCGACTCAGCAGTTACGCTGGCCCTATTCGCGCTAAGGCTTTATTCTACATCGCCCAAGCGGATTATCGCCGAGCGATGCGTGACCGTCGTCAACGCACCACCGCTGCGGCGGATGCTGTTCACCATTATGAGCGCACGATTGCCGAAAAACCACCACGCGAATTATTACATGCCGCTCAATTGGGCCTCGCGCGGTCAGCCTTTATTGGTGGACAGGCATCCGTTGGCGAACAAACGCTGCGTAACTTGTTAGAAGATCCCTCACTATCACTGCGTGATCGTGATTATGCGGCTAACTTACTGGGCACATTTTTGCGCGAACAAGGACGTTTTCGCGAAGCCATCAACGCCTTTCAGGGGAAGGAGGACTAATGCGTCATAACATCACCTATCGCCAGCTGATTTGGCCCTTAACCAGTCTCCAGTTCCCTGCTCTCACGTTCTTTGCTCTCATATCAACTGTTCCCACGTTAATTATTTTTATGTTAACAACTACGCTCTCTGCTGGCGAAGGCGGTTCACCGACCTTAGATCCGTTACCGCAAATTGCTCCGTTGGTGCCCACTATTGCCAATTTAGATTCATTGTCGCCGGCCGAACGCTTACAACGAGAACTAGAATCTTTGGTTCGTGATCGGGATAGCCGCATCCGTAGCTTAAAGGATGCACGCGGCGATTTGCAACCAGCTGATGCAACGCTCCAGCATGCAACACTGGGTGAACCTTTTCGCGATCGCAATCAAGCGCGTGATGATTTACGCCGAGCACTCGAAATGTACGACGAGCGCAGTACCAGTCGCAAACCAGATACGTTAGATGCGAATCGACCCCTCGAACAGGCTTTACAACGTTCAACCTTGGCCGCCACGAATCAGCTGCGTATTGCCGAATGCTATTATGATCTGTCACTAACAACGACACCGCTGGCCAAAGACCTTACGGCGGGTTTAACTGCGCTCGACTTAATTGATCTCGCTGAATTAGATGACGGTGATCCGGTGCGTTTCCGTTATTTGCGGGCGTGGTTTTTGATCGAACAAGCGCGCATTGCCACCGCTGAAACGAGAACCACGTTACTCACCGAAGCAACCGCTGCCGTAGAACGACTGTCTACTGATTATCCAACCAGCGAACTCGCCCAGACCGCGCGCAGCCTGCTGAAACGACTAACACCCCCAACGGCGGTGTCACCATGAACGCAACAGAAGCTCTTGAATTGCATCGGCAGATACAAGCACAACAACAAACTTTAATTGCCGCATTGGGTTGCGAAACACCAGATATGGAACAATGCCTGGAATTATCCACCGTTATAACCAATGCGCTAACGACGATACCACCAGCCACCGAGTTAATAAATCTCACCGACCACGTGCGTGAAGAGCTACTCAAAGCTGCTCGTATCACTGCGCACTTATTGCAACGGTATCAAAATGCCGTGATGCAATTACGCCAACAACACACCGATTCGCAGGCGCGTGTAGAACGTGATGGCGCTGCCATTCGCCGATATCAGGCCAGCTCACAGGCCACCACTGCGGCTGAAACACCGCGTTTTCTCGATGAAAAACGGTGACGCTATGACCACTTGCTCCACAGCGGCTTTCCGTGGTAAACTCCAACTTATGTTGTTAATCCTATGATGGCTCTCATTGGCATTCTATTTGGTTTGGGCTGCACCTTTGCCGGCTACCTGTTACATGGTGGCAGCATGATGGTGTTCGTCGTCGCATGGACGGAATACATCGTCATCATTGGCGCTGGTATCGGTGCGTATTTGGGTTCGAACGGTATGGCCGTTACGAAGCAAACGATTGCCGCCATCCTACATTTGTTAAAGCCAGCAAATTTCGGGAAAAAAGAATACTTAGATTTACTCATTATGATGTACAAGATTTTTTCACTCGCACGCACCGATGGATTACTCGCGATTGAAGGGCATATTGAAGAACCAGAAAAAAGTAGCATCTTATCAGCGAATCCTTCTTTCATGCACAATCATCACGCCGTGACCTTTTTCTGCGACACGATGAAAATCTTGGTCACTGGCGGTGTGCAGCCACACGACTTGATGGATATGATGGAACAAGATCTCGACATCATGCACGCAGAAGAAACACAAATTCCTGATGCCCTACAAAACTTAGCAGACGCTTTTCCTGCCATCGGTATCGTCGCCTGCGTTTTAGGCGTAATTATCACCATGGGACATATTGGAGGTGAAGCGTCAGAAATTGGTGCCGCTATTGGTAATGCCTTGGTCGGTACATTCTTGGGCGTGTTGCTCGCCTACGTTGTCGTCTCACCGGTGGTGAAATCACTTCAACAACGCATTCGTCAGGAAGGACAATATTTAACCTGCATTCGCCATGCGATTGCCCGTGGCGCGCGTGGCGATCCTCCTTCGAGCAGCCTTGAATTCGCCCGCCGTAATATTGATCCCAGCGTTCGCCCTTCATTCGCCGAAATGGATAAAGCGGTGAAAGAACGCGGTAAGAAGTAATTCGTCATGGCTGATGCCCAACCACCAATTATTATTGTTCGTAAAAAAGGTCATGGCCATGGCCATCACGGCGGCGCATGGAAATTAGCCTACGCCGACTTGGTAACCGCCATGATGGCCTTCTTTTTGGTGATGTGGATTATTGGTTTAGACGTCCACACTAAACAAGGTATCGCCGCCTATTTCAATAATCCGGGTGCTTTCCGTGAAAATACTGCATCCAGCCGAAATGCATTAAAATTGGATGGTCGTCCGCCGCCCATGCCTGAACAGGAAGCCGAAAACGACATCACTACGAAATATATTGATCTGCAATGGGCGCGAACGTTACAATTACTGTTGGAAGAGCGCCGTCGAACAGATCCAGCGTTTAAAGATTACCATAGTAATTTCCACGTCGTGATCAACGACCTTGGTTTACAAATTGATTTGATTGAGGATGCCCGTGGTGTTTATTTTTCTCCTGGCAGTAATCAATTATCTGATCCCGGCAAACTCATGATGCGCTCGTTCGTCGATGTTTTATCCTCCGTGCGCAGGCCACTTCGCATCACGGGGCACCTTGATCGCAGCACCAACCAATCGTTAAAAAAAGATAAAATGCAGCTGGCCTTAGATCGCGCCCAGGCCATCTACGGCACTTTAGTCGACAGCGGTTACAGCGCTCGGTTGTGCCGCCAAGTCACTAGCCGCTCTGATTTCGTGCCGCGTAATGATAATCCCGATAGCCTCACAAATTGCCGCGTCGCCATACTCGTACCATTTAAAGCAGAGAATGCGTTAGAGTAATCTGAGTGCTATTCGGCCTGTGAGTTGATCCTTGCATCACGGTCAGAGAGAGATGCACTCAACCCATGACTTTCATGGAATGGGGCGAATTATTAAGTTATCTCGTGACCGTCATCGGTTTACCGTTGGCCATCGTTGTGTTTATTTATGAGCAACGAAAAGATCGCCAAAACGATGATGAAGAAGTTTACCAACGACTCTCGGATGAATATACGACGTTCTTAAAACTCGTACTCGAACACGCTGATTTACATTTATTGCGCTCAGCGCCAAATCTACCTCCACTCAATGACGAACAAATGGAACGTAAGTTTTTACTCATCGGTATTTTAGTTGCACTGTTTGAACGTGCGTATTTGTTGGTCTATGACGACGTCATGAATAAACAAACGCGCCGTATGTGGCAAACCTGGGATGACTACATGCGTGAATGGTGTCGCCGTGAAGATTTCCGCAGCATGATGGTCGCCCATCTGAAAGGCGAAGATCCCGATTTTCAGGCTTATATTCAACGA
>CANETI010000103.1 GCA_947440715.1 Planctomycetota bacterium
GGCGTTGTTGTTGGGACGTTGATCGGAGCAACAGTCGTGCCTGGAATAACTGGGGCGGTACTTGGCGTTGCGCCGGTGGCCGGTGCTTCCGGTACGGGTGCTGGTGCCGGAGTCGCTTGGCGACGTTTAAGCGTCCAATATTCGTTCTTCGCTAAATTCACCAGCATCGTTGCATTGCTGTCGCTACGATTAATGAGTGTTTCTAATTTTGCGATGGCGTCATCGATGCGGCCTTGCAGTTCCATGGCTTTGGCAGTACCTAACGCGCCGGCCATTTGGCGGTCTGGAAAATTCGCACCAGCAGCACGGTCGACGCTGGCATATAGTTGTTCAGCAGGGCCGAATTCGCCTTTTTGTAAGGCAACCGCAGCTTCACTTAATCCGACCGCTAAATCTAAATCAGCATTAGCGCTTTTGCTGGACCATTCTTTGGCCTTGGCGATTGCGGCACTGGCGTCACTTAATTGACTTCGATCTAATGCGATCTGCACGATTTCCAATTGGGCGCGGGCACGATAATAGGGGGTAACGGTTTCATCATTCGCGACAGCAGTCAGCGCTTTTTGTGCGGTATCAATTAATCCGCTACGTTCTGCTGGATTGCGACTTTGCTCCGCGTCTTGTTTGGACGACAGCGCGGTCAGGAATTGATTAGCGCTGGCGGCAGTCGGACTGTTCTTCATCGCTTGGTGACTGAACACGGCAACGATTACGACCACTACGAGTGCGGCGATAATTAATCCAATGCGGCGAAATATGCGTTGGGCAACGACTTCCAAGCGATCGTAAATCGGATCAGAATAACTTGTTGTGGGGCTTGGGATCTCGGGGGATTCAGCCATGACATCCAATCTGGTAAAATCAGGGAAATGTGACGACGGCGCTTAGGGGCCGACGGCCTGCATGGGTCGCAGGCGGAGGCGGATGTTAGTGCGCCCCCCGCTGCGTCCAGTCTCAAGCAGCAGGTGCTCCTGCCCCTTGTGCCATTGTTGGTTTAGGCCGGAGCTTGAGTCTCGGATCCAGCCACTTCTGAGGAGGTTGCGCTCCATTTCGAGCAGGATCTCTTCAGGGGACTGAGGCGTTGCTGATTCGCGCTGTTCTAGCGATACTTCAAAGCGGCGAACAGCGCCGTTGGCAAAGGAAACGGCCAATTGATCTTCCCCAACCGCGAACATGTAGCTTTTGGGTAGGGGAATATCAGTGAATTGTTCGGGCATGAAAACAGCCGGAGTGGGCGGCGCAGCCACCTGACGTGGTTCGTCGCCAAAACATCCAGCCAGTAGCAGCACGATACCAAAACCAGCGCCTAAGGCAGCCGCATCGGGCCAGCAACGTATCATGTGTAAATTTAGGCCGTTTTGTAGGTGAAAACGCGGCCGGCAATGGTGATCACATCGCCTGGTTTTAGCATCGCATCGGTGACTTTGCGACCATTAACATGGACGCCGCGCCAACCGCCAAAGCTGATTAAATGGTGGCCGCCGGCGGCTTTAACAATTTTTGCCTGAATGGCTTTTACCAAAAACCCTTTTGCAGGAATATCGGCGCCAGGTGACGAACCAATTAAGGTTTCGTCCTTTAGTAAGGCGACGTTCATTTGGCGACCGCCCTGATCCAGCGCGATGGCCATGCGTTTTGCACCGGCTTCGCCACTGGCCATGGCTTTGGCCAAAGCAGACTGATCGACAAACATCGTCATTTCGCCACCCATGCCGGCGACAGTCTTTTTCTTATCATTCGGATCAGCCGAACCATGAGCGTCATAGATTAAACTATGTTTACCCATGATGACGCGCTCGCCATGTTTGAGCGTGTGCTTGGTAATCCGTTGGCCACCGACGAAAGTGCCGTTATTTGAGCCTTTATCGACCACCGCCCAATTATCGCCATCGCGCACGATAGAACAGTGGTGACGCGATACGCCTAAGTTGTCGACAACGATTTCGCAGTCGGTGGCGCGTCCCACGCGCATTTCATCTTGATTGAGCGTGAAGTCTCCTTGTGGGTCAGCTCCAAACATGACAGTGATTTTGGCCATGCGACACTCCTGCGAGGAGGTAAACATAGATTGCACCATGTGATGGTCAATGTTGGCTCTGGTGGTGCGTCGGTGAGCGTTTCGGAGCGTATGGCTGCTAACGAGGTTTATTTTCAATGGTTCGGATCGGATTTTCCGTGGCGGGACCATTGGAACCGTCTGAATCGTTGGAAACTGCGGCGGAATGAATAAAGCAGTCGGCGCTGAGCGTTCAGCGACCTTGCACGCGCCCCCCACTCCGCCCCCGGTCTCCGACTTGCAAGCCGACATGTTGTTGGCAGAGTCCGCCCCTCGTTACGATAAGCTCCCATCGTCTAGAGGCCTAGGACACCAGATTTTCATTCTGGCGACACGAGTTCGAATCTCGTTGGGAGTACCATCCACTTGAAACTGGAGCACCAGGACCTGCCATGAAAATGGCAGGTTTTTGTGTTTTGCGAGCAAGGCACTCAGCCAGTTTATTTACCTTTAAGCAATGGTTCCTTAAATGACAATAAGCCCGTCGCATTTACTTTTCTTTTGAAGACCTGTCCTTTACTCAGCAAGAATAAGTAGCTGAGATTTGGGCCGCTAAGTGTGACGCTCGTAATCGGCGTATCGACGGGTGGTAGAATTAATCCTGCGGGGCGGCCATTGGGGTCGAATACTTGAACGCCGGAAACCGTGCTGCAGTACCAACGGCTATTGGTATCGCAGGTCATACCGTCGCCTTTGTTTTCGATTACGCCGCCGAACGAGCGATAGGGCATCACGGGCATTTTAGCCGTGAGGTCGCCATTCGGTTCCACGCGCAAGGCCCAGGCGGCAAACCCGCCGAAATCAGATACGGCTAGGGTTTGTTGGTCTGGTGATAACGTGAGGCCATTCGGTTTATCAATACCGGTATCAACGACGCGTATTTTTCCCGCCCCTTCAATCAATATGATTTGTTTTTTACCCGTTACCGTGACGTAGATGTGGCCTTTATGGTTCACCACCAAATCATTACAGCCAATGTCGGTGGCGAGCACTTCAATTTTTCCCGTGCGGTCAATGGCAATGATTTGTTTTTCACGATTGTGACAGGCGTACAGGCGACCATCTGGTCCCCATTTCATGCCGCTGATACCGGTGACGTCTTTATGAAAGACGCTGACAGTTCCATCGGTAGCAACTTTATGAATACCGGTGCCACCACCTAAATCGCTGAAGTAAAAGTTGCCCTCGGCGTCGCTGCAGGGAGCATCGACAAACATCTTATCGGTGACAACGCTCTGCCAGCCTTCCCCATCAATTAATATACTAGATAAGGCTAAATCATTTTTGACTTCCGGTGCCGCCTTGGGCAGGGTGGTGTCTTTGCGCCAGATCCAACGCAGCGCTTCCGGCAGTAAGATGCCGAGATTTTTAGCGCTGTGTCCACCATCATTAAAGGTGGTTTTCAAATCGTAACCGGCAAACGTTAATGCCGCCGCCATGTCTTTATTCGCTAACGGCCAACTGCCATGCACGTTGTCGAGATCGTTTTCATTTTCTTGCAAATAAATGCGCAGTGGCTTGCGTTCGGTTTTGCGGATGGCAGCTGGATACCAGACACCACCTTGAATATTCGTGAAGCTACCAATGCCCGTGATGACTTTGCGAAAGACATCGGGACGAAACCAAGCCACAGTAAAGGCACAAATGCCCCCGCTTGAAACCCCAGCAATGGCGTGGTCGTCTGGATTTGGGCTTATGCGCGCATGTTTGGCTAATTGCGGCATCATTTCATCAATTAAAAAACGCGCATAAGTGTCATTGGGCGTATCGTATTCAAAACTGCGCGTACTACGCCCATTTCCACCTGGAGCGGAAGGGGGCACCGATCCTGGGCTAATAAATAATCCAACCATAGGTGGGATATCTCCCTTATGAATTAAATTATCCATGACCGTTGGTGCGCGAAAACCACCCTTGGGGGACACCACACCGCTGCCATCCTGAAAGACGATGAGTGGGTATTCCTTATTCGCCTCAAAGGCAGGTGGTAAATAAATCCAATACGAGCGTTGGGTGCCTGGGAAAATCGCACTTTCATTCCATTTATGTTCGCTGACCACACCTTTGGGCACCTCCGCGACCTCTTGTGAGTCTGGCCCCATTTGGAGCTCTGCGGCGGGCGTGGCGTTTATGAAACACGCGCTCAGCAGGATCGAACACACAAATGAAGACAGAGACAGGCGGATAAAGCATGAGGACATAGTGGAAATCCTTGGGGAAAAGGCCCGTGGAGGTGAAGCGTGGGCTTGCTATCCCAGGTGTGAGCGCAAGCGCAGCATGGAGATACCCACGGCGTTGGGTGACGTTTACTTGCGTTTTAACTGAGATCCCTGGCTAAACGATTAAGCGAGGAGCCACCAGCATCCGATAATCGCGCTACAACTTGATGACAGCAAGATAAACCCTTGTTGCATACGCGGGTTATTCCCGCGCACGGTCGCTAACCAGCCAATACCAGCAGCAAAAGCCGTCATAGCGAGCAAGGTGCCGACGACAAATCCAGCGACATAAGTAAGTACGCCAGCTAACGTAGGAAAGGCGAGCGCCAAGAGAATGCCAACGAGATGCGAGCCACCCGCACAACCATGCAGGACGCCAATCGCGTAAGGGGCAAAACGTTTTCGCCTGGAAGAGGTTGCTTCAGTGGTAGTGGCGTGGTGGTGCGGATGAAATAATCGCCAGAATCCCCATCCCGCAATCATGAGTAACATCACCCCAACGAAGCGCTCGCTGGCAGAACTAAACGGATCAATGAATGCCCAATGCGTCAACACACCAGCCAATAAACAGACGAAAACTACACCTAATGAGTGTCCCAAACCCCAACGTAGACCAATGGCCCAGACACGTTGGCGCTCGATGCTTGCGATTGGGGCAATGGCTCCCAGATGATCCGGGCCAGCAAGCACATGGATTAATCCAACGGCAAGTCCGGCTCCGAGGGCGATGAGCATATTTGTTCCAGCAGTGTGCGGGGGATGCTATAAGTGCTTTATCAAAAGTCAGGTGGATGAGTTAGTTGGGCTGCCACACCGCCTGTTGCACCAATAGACAGCCGCAGACAGCAGCGGTTTCAGCTAAAGCCGATAAGCCGATTGCCTCATCAATTCGACTGAAACCCAGGCGCAAACAGCTGCGACTGGCCATCCATCGGTATGTTCAGTTTTCGTGGAGGTAAATGAGTCTTCCACCACGACTGTTGCTTGGCTTCGTCCCATGCTATGGCTTGTCCCATGTCCAATTGTTTCAAAATATCGGAACAGGCGCGTGCATGGGCTGGACGAGCTGCGGGATCCTTTGCCAGTAGCAACATGATTAACTTATCTAAGGCAGGGGGAATGTATTGTTTGGTACTGGCACTTGGTGGCTTTGGTGTGGTATTTACGTGATGGGTTAATAATTCCATGACGCTGTCAGCTTCAAACACTTGGCGTCCGGTCAGCAACCAATAAGCAACGCAACCCAAACTATAGAGATCGCTTCGGCCATCTAACTTTTGATCAGTTGCTTGCTCAGGTGACATCGTGGCCGGCGTGCCTTGTACCAATCCGACACGCGTGCGCGGCATATTGTCCGTCGGATTTTGAATGCGAACAATGCCAAAATCCAGCACTTTTATAATATCCACATCATCGCTGAGTCGGCAGACGAAGAGATTCTCTGGTTTAATATCACGATGGACTAAGCCGTTATCGTGTGCTTCGGCTAAACTATTGCAGGCTTGGCGTAAAAAATGCACGACTCGATGCGGTGGTAACGGACCAAATTTAGCCACTAGATCGTAGAGGTCGATGCCATCTAGCAATTCCATAACATAATAAAATGTACCATCGTGGGAGATGCCGTAATCGTATAATTCAATGGTATTGATGCTGTGTAGATTGGCCGTGATACGTGCTTCGGCAGCGAAACGTAGGCGAATTTCTTTGCGTCGTTCGGGTTCACGTCCTTCCATGGTGTCGGCTTTGATTAATTTAATGGCGGCAGGTCGAGCCAACATGCGATGTTGAGCCAGCCATACTTCGCCCATGCCACCCTTGCCTAATAATTTAATTAATCGGTATGCGCCTAATTCATTCGCCTTTGTTTCGGCTTGCACCGCACGGTCGTTGGCTTGCACTACCGCTAAACGACTTTTCGCCAAATGCCGCGCAAACCACCAAGCGATGGCAGTTGCCAGTGCTAAAATAAATAAACCAATAATCAGGGAGAGGCGCAAATAATAATCAGCTTCGCCAAGCAACACGGACCGTCGTAATATCAGGCCTAAATACCAAGTCGCGCCTCCCGGTAAATGAATCGCGCTGACACTGGCGCCACAAGATTCACCCAGGATATCTAGGTCAAATAGTGGCGGTAACTGGTCATCTTCTGGCAGTAATGGCAGGGCCGTGAAATAATTTTGCAAATCAACTACCGCCACATCTTGCACGGTTAATAACCGCTGTTGGGGTGAGACTGATGATCGCCAAGCCGACGGCAGCCCCAACAGGACGCGCTCTTTGGTAAATAAAAAACTGGCTGCCTGTTCGCTGCGATCAATGTCATCCAAAATCGCACTGATACTGGTCAGATCGAAATCGACGGCAATGACACCCAGGGTGTTGGGGCCAATGGTTAAAGGTTCTGCACAGGTAATGCCGGTGACGTTGGTTGAGAAAAAAAGATAAGGATCAGTCCAAGTCCGCGCATTCGTGGTAATAGCAGCAAAATAAAATGGACGTTTTCGCGGATCATAAGCGCTATCATCAGACGGTAACGGTTGAGTTAATTCCCCGTCATTACTCAGCGACCAGGTGGTAGAGGGAACTCGTCCAGCGGGTGAAACAGCACTGCGCAAAAATTGATAGGTGTGGTTAACGCGCTCAACCCGCAGATGGTTGCCATCGTTGGTGCTCCAACTAATTGATGTGACCCCGGCACGACCACGGATAATGCCCAACAAAGAACTGGCAACTGATTGATCGTCGTTCCATGGAGGATGTGAACGCACGAGTGCACGCATGGCATCTAATATCACACTTGACTGTCCTAATACCTCACTGACGCGTCGGCGAGTTCGCTCTGTGCTGAGAGCAAATGAATCGGCAGCGGCGAGCTCTGCCCCATGTCGCAGCGGAACACGATTAACGACACCAATAGCTAAACCGGTAATCAGGACCAACAGAGGAATGACGATGGCCATCCCCAGAGGGCTGGTCAATTTCGCCATCTGCCGCTGGCCAGGGAGAGGCTGGGCGATGATAGCTACTTGATCAGGCACGTTAGCCATGGCTGCGTCCTATTACATATTGAGGGGGTTGAACGGACTATTGGTCAGCCTGGGCGGTAGCAACCTGCGGTCTGGCAGGATCAAAGTAGGTGATGCATCTTCGCTAAACCCAACATTGCTTTGGTGAAAAAATAAGCTGTCGTAGGAGCTTATGGATGCGAGCCCGATGCTTAATTTGATCAACTGCCCCCAAGTCGATGGCAGCTACGATGAATTGCGCGAAAATGGGGTATTACGGCCACATTGGCAAAAATTACAAACGGCTTTGGGGCGAATTTCTCCGCAGGGTTTTGAACAGCGTTACGATCAAGCGCGATGGTTGATTCGCGAGAACGGTGTTACGTATAATGTCTATCGCGACGAAAAAGGTTTAGACCGTCCGTGGCAATTGGACTTGTTGCCGTTCATGTTTTCGGCACAGGAATGGGAACGTGTCGCGCGCGGTGTGGCGCAACGAGCGCAATTAATTAATCAAGTGGTCAGTGATGCCTATGGTCCTCAACGATTGTTACGTGAAGGGCATTTAGCCCCAACCATGGTTTTTGCGCATCCAGGATTTTTACGTCCCTGTCATGGTATTAAACCACCAGATGATAAGTGGCTGCAATTTTATGCCGCTGATTTAATTCGTGGACCAGACGGAGCGTGGCGGGTCTTATCTGATCGCACGCAAGCGCCCGCCGGCGCTGGATATGCTTTAGAGAATCGAATAGTGTTATCTCGCACTTTGTCGGACAGCTATCGTTCGTGTGGCATTAAACGATTGGCTAGCTTTTTTATTACGCTGCGGCAGACGCTCGCATCATACGCCACGAAATTGAAA
>CANETI010000104.1 GCA_947440715.1 Planctomycetota bacterium
AGTGATATACATTTTTAAGTTGTAAATTACCCGAAACTAACTCATCAATATTATCATAATAATAAAGCTGAAATAATTCAGGTCCGTGTCGAATGGCAATGAAACCAGCGAGCGGAAAGTCTGTGAGTAGACCGCCGTCAAGAGGAATGGCATCCAAGCCGACGGCAATAGGGGTCATGACGGTGGCATTGGCTTTTGCCCAAATTTGATAGAAATGATTTGAATCACCGTCAGGGAATTTTTCCAACAGGGTGCCACCACCGCGCAACAAAGGCAGATCACCATTGCCAGATCCTAGGTTGTGCAACGCGAAGCCACCAGGCATAACAGCATCGCCGATATTATGGGCTTCCATAATGGGAACGTTACTCCATGGCACAGTAATGTCATTTGCATCGGTTCGTTGGCGACGAGCACGAACGCAGTCAATTAAAGCGCCATCAGCGTTAATGTTTTGATAACTAATATATTCTTTACCGATGCGAATAACGCCACGTGAGGGCAATAATTTATTAATGGCAGCCGCACCAGTAATTATGCCCGTGTCGGTTGGAGCCAATGCTTCTAATTCAATTTTTTCAATCGCTAGAACAGACGACCCGTCACTTGCAACTGAGCTATTAGGAATGCCATTTTTGAGACGCAGTGTTGGAACAGTAATATGATCACCAGCCTTGGTCATGGCATCACTTGGTAAGTTACTGACATCACGCCCCACTAAACCATTAACGATAATGGTCATGCCGCCCGGAAGATTACTGGTGAAGGCGCATTGAATGAGATGCCAATGTCCTTTCATGAGCCCATTTGGTCCAACGTAATATCGGTGTTGAATTACAGACTGCGGCGATTTTTTCGCCATTTTACTGACGCCACCACTGCCTAGGCATTCAGTGCTTATATGAGGCAGGAATCCAGGTTTAATGGGCATACCAGTAATGTTGGAAACCCCTGTTGGACCATATGCCGCTTTTGGAATGTAAGGACCATAATCAGAAAACTGAGGAATAGTTCCAGGATTGAGAATGAGGAACAGTTGTTTTGACGGTCCATCATATTGTAGACTGAAGCGGTTACTATAATAATTTGCGAGTATATCAGCTACATTGGTGATGCGGTTATCACGTGAGCCAACTGCTGAGTCGTTTTCTTCAATAGCACCACCAATATTGTTTATGGGGGTTTGCATATCAAATAATACGATGTTCTTTGCGTCCCAATTTTCATCTGGTCGAATCCACAAACCAAATTGGCGACCAGCAATGGGTTTCATCGTACCATCGTTATTGTTATTATCGACCTCACGTAAGAATCCTACATTTCGTTGATTTGGATAAGCTAGGACCTTATTCACTGTTAACCGCAACCCTTCAGGCGTGATTTCATTAACCGTATAATCGTTAGAGATCGGTGGCGATAAGGTTCCATTACTTGAAGATGCAGCGGTGGCTGACCCAGAAGCACCGCTAAAGGACACCGACCAATCACGTGCGATATGGCTAGCGGTGGGTAAAGATTTCAGCACAGCAGGCCGCAGTCCCGTCATTAATTCCGGATCGGTAGCGGTTGAGGGTGCAGCATCATTCTGTGGGTCATCGGGTAAGATATCGCTGATGCGTGGGTACGGTTCAGGAAAACTGGTGAGCAAACTGCCGTGTCGTTGTGCGATGAGGGTGTGCAGTTCGGATTGCTTGGCGTAGCGTTTTTCGAGCACTTCTTCTTGCGGCAATGCTTGCGCAACAACGCGATGTTGTTCATGCGCGGATTGATTGCCTGCAGGATCTGTGACTGTAGCAGCCGAATCGATAGTCACGACGCCGGTAGAACTGATGCTGAGCGGAGGAATATCTCTTGGGCCGATGGCGGTAACGGTGAGTCCTTCAGCAAGAAATACTCTATTGGTACTACCATTTACTTTGCGTTCGACGGATTCCAGAACGACTACGGCACTACGATTATTCGTTGGGAGGCTAGGGCTGCGATAAGAGATGATTTCAGAAAATCTGGTGGGAGTTGTAGGAGGGAACGTTGCATCAATGCCTTCTAAAATCGCAAAGCCATTTGCTGGGAATTGTTCAATTCCAGCGCCAAAAATACGTATTCGAGTAACCCCAGCCTCAAGTACAGGAAGTCCTGGTGTAGTTGGTGCAATTTCATTAATTACCGAAGGACGTTCAGGGAGGAGTGATGAAAACTGATTCGCGCCATAATCTTTATCAGTAATATTTGAAGGCTGAACGCGACAAGTAGCAATTATAAAAGAGCGATTCATTGGAGTAAGCAAATCAAAACCAGTAACCGTCTGTTGCTGGGCATCTAGGCGAGAGGCGTTTTTGTTTTTAAGTTCAGTTAGCGTTGCAGGCGAAGGCGGCTTATTCTCATCGGGATTGGCTGGAGGCAGAGGGGGTTGATACGGAGTGGCTTGATTAATACCAAACAATACGGCGCGCACTTGGGCCGAAGTTTGGTGCAAATTAACCGCTGGTGGACTCGCTACAGTGATAGCTGTGTTTTCATTTGGTGCGGTAATAGACCAGCCCGCAGTAGAAAAAGTTTTTTGAACTCCCGTGCTATCGGTTGCCAGCAGAGTTGATCCACTACCGAGTAATGATGCGACCGGCGGAAAGGCAATTAATTTTCCAGGCGCTACACTATCGAGGGCTAGGCTCCCAGATATTATATTAGTTCCAATATCTATCTGACCATTGCGACCAAGGCCAAGTGGATAAAGTGTCAAATGAGGTTTTAACAACGCGAGTTCAGCCGGAGATAGGCCAGGGCGGTGTTTTGTTACGCCGGTGGGTGGCAGTGCTTGAAGTAATTGATCAAGATGGGTGATTCGTCCGGTCAGCAAATCAAACCGTAGTCGCGTTAACGCTGAGGCTAATTGAAAATGATCAGATTTTAATGGAGCATCACTATCCCAATCTTGGATCCCGACCACGCTAAGCAATTGATGCCATGCTTCGGCATCAAGATAATTCGGATCTAATTTCCCAGACTCATCTTCTATAGAAAACCCAACAATGGCGGGCCCAGGTCCGGTAAAGGTAAATTGATTGCGGAGGGGATCATTAGCTATAGGTGGGACTGACTCCTTACGCGTGTCGAAATCAATTCGATTACTTCCATAAGCGGATTGACGAATATTGGTTTTGGGATCATCAAATACTAAATCTTCCCACAGCGCGCTCCAATCATTTATACGCATACCGTTGCCGGTTTGATGATTTTTCATGGCGCTGGCAGCGGCAGCGATGCCCATATTTTGCGCCGAATCTTGTCCTACGCTGGCTAAGCGTTCATGGGCATAACTGCGCGTCCCAGATAAACTGCCAGACTGGGTGAATAAAAATGGCAGGCCAAGCATGAGCATGGCCGCGAGAATAACGATGGCGATGATGAGGGCGGCGCCAGTTCGGGAATGACTCGTGCCAATGTGGTAAAGATGAGCATTTGAAACTTTGCACCCCGCACCACGAACCCTGTATTTTTTTTCACTTCGATTTGAACAAGAGGAACGGAGGAACGGAGGAGAAAAAACAGCATGCCTCATTCTTTTTCTTTCTGGTATTCCTCCGTTTCTCCGTTCCTCCTGTTCATCTTCTTTTGATTGAGGCACAGCGGATCTGGAATTAATATCATACGGAAATTTCATGGCTGGCTTCCTGGGCGCACCAACGAACTGCTGACTCTGCCATCTAATCCGATATCAATGGTAACGTTTTGCAACGAACCTGGGACTAGTCGCTGTGATAGCGTGATGGTGGCATCATCGGGACTTATAAGGCGCTTTCTTTTTTTAGAAATATTATCTGAATCTACATATGTTTCTTCAATAATTTTGTAGTCTGTTTGGTCATTTACGGCACGTTTGTTCGTATCGTCATCGCGGTAGACTTCCACGCGCCCGTCGCTGTGGCATAAGATGCGATAACCAAGTGCGGGATCGGGTTTACCATTAATACCGTTGACCAAAACGACGCCACCAGGGAGATCGCCGACCTCGCTGGTGCCGAGTCGGTACAAGCGAATATCGTCCATGGGACAATTGGCAAAAGTTCGAGGCGGTACGGTTGATGGATCAAGAATTGCTTGTCCAATATAAACAAAAGAGGCAGCCCTAAGCATGCTGGGAACATTGCCACGGTATACTGCAATTCGTTGCCCATCGGCAAAAAGCATCAAGCGTTCCCCATCGTATAGCAGACCAATTTCGACCCAACGATTGGGAATTATGACATTGGTTAGGTTATAATTAATTGTTCCATTTGGTTCATTATATTTTTCGATGGCGGTTTGAGGTGCACGTTGTTTTTCAATATCATCGCGAGCTAAAGGACGATCATTCGGGTTGACCGATGACACGGTGGTTAGTGTCTGACCGACTAATCCTTGAACCCATCCCTGGACTTCCCAAGTGGTAATTTGTGTTCCGTCTGGTGTATTAATTAAAACGCCATTTAATGTTAAACCACATTGGCTATTTTTTTTCTCATCGCTGTCGCCTACCAGTAATAGCGGGATATCATGAGTGCTTCCTTGGGCGGCAGGTGGTTTCACCTGACAGGCGATGTAGAAACCTTCGCTGCGATTCGGTCTAACCAATGACTGTCCACGTTTGAATTCATAGTCATCTGAAGAAATAGGGTATTCTTTGCTGGCCATTTTTCCATTGCCGCTGCGTCCAATTACCCAGCCAAGGTCTTTGCCCAATGCATTAATATTTGGCAGAGGTTTCCCATCAAACGTCTCCCCCAAAACCGGCACCCGCGTCACGCCGCTGACACGGGCGCCAATCACTTGGGACCCTTCGACGATGGAGACGATGTGTAATTCGACCGGGGCATTATTCGAGCGCGCGGTATGTCGTGCTTGGCGAATGGCATCGGCCAAGACGTGCTCGGCGGCTAATAATCGATTGCTGTCGCGATTACGAAATAACGAACTGAGCACCAGTCCCGCCATCACCGCAACAATACCGATTACCACCAGCAACTCGACTAACGAGAAGCCACGTCGCATTGACGGTAAAAAGTGTGATGACAAGGGCATAGGGTTTAGACGCTTAAGAGAGCGATGAGCAGGACGTTAGGATTGTTGGAGGGGAGGGGAAGCCGTGTTCGAAGGTCCGACGTCGCACTTCAAAGACGGACGACTGAAGAAGTGGATTTGTTCAGTTGGTCAGGCTACTTGATAGCTACAGTTGTCCAAATGCCCAATACGGCAAACCGTCCCATCCACAGCCATTAGGGTTGAAAAGACGTCGGACATCGGACCTTCGGACGTCGGACTAATCTCAAGCGAATCCGACTTGAGCCGCGCAAACCAAGCCCACACTCCCGCGCCAGAGACGACTGGTGCTACGCCGCTTTGCGGCTGACGCGGGTAACCGCGAGGGAGTCTCTGGATCACTGATCCCTTTGCCGCGCGCCTGGGCACCCCACCAACCGCCACCGCTGTAACGCTGCGTGGCCTTTGTTTAGGAGCTGCCCATGGCCATCCAACAATCCCGAGTGTCCGAAATTAGCCAACTTTACCGCGTGTCCCATACGGCGCGTCGATCGTTAGCTGATGTTGATCCGGCCGTTGCCAGCATCATTGATGCGGAATGGCAACGTCAGCAATTCACCATCGAATTAATTGCATCAGAAAATATTGTTTCAACGGCAGTGCTCGAAGCACAGGGTTCCGTGCTGACCAATAAATATGCTGAAGGTTATCCCGGCCGTCGTTATTACGGTGGTTGTGAAGAAGTCGATAAAGTGGAAGAATTAGCCAAAGCCCGCGCACAACAATTATTCAAAACGGATTACGCCGTAAACGTGCAACCACATTCTGGTTCGCAAGCCAACATGGCCGTGTACATGGCAGCCGGTTTGCAAAAAGGCGACAAAGTGTTGGGCATGTCATTGGATCACGGCGGCCACTTAACCCATGGTTATAAATTAAATTTCTCAGGACTTGATTACACCATCGCCAGTTATGGTGTCACCGAAGGTCAACAAGCGATTGATTATGATGTATTGGAAGCGCAGGCGATTGAGTTCCAGCCGAAAATGATCATTGCCGGCGCGTCGAATTATTCGCGCATCTTGGATTTTCCTCGATTTGCTGCCATTGCCAAAAAAGTCGGCGCCATTTTGTTCGTCGATATGGCACACATTGCTGGTTTAGTCGCCACTGGTCATCATCCCAGCCCGTTTGGCCATGCGGATTTTGTCACCACCACCACCCATAAAACCTTGCGCGGCCCACGCGGCGGAATGATTTTCTCGCGTTCAGTTGAACACGCGAAAAAGGTCAACAGCCGGGTATTCCCAGGTATTCAAGGTGGCCCTTTAATGCATGTGATCGCAGCGAAAGCCGTCGCATTTGGCGAAGCGCTGAAGCCAGAATTTACCGAATATATGGGCCGAGTTAAAGCCAGCGCACACGCCATGGCCGAAGAATTCAAACGCCTCGGTTGGTCGGTGGTTAGCAACGGTACTGATAACCATTTATTCTCGCTCAACGTCATGAGCTTTGGCGTCACCGGCAAAGACGCTGAAGATCAATTACACACGGTCGGCATTACCGTGAATAAAAATTTAATTCCCTTTGATCAACAACCAGCGCAATTAGGTAGCGGCATTCGCATCGGAACGCCAGCCGTGTGTTCACGCGGCTTTGGCCCAACTGAAGTGGTGAAAATTGCCGGATTAATGGATCGTGCGTTGAAGGCCAAAGGCGATGCCGCAATTATTGCTGATGTGCGCGCACAAGCCAAAGACCTGTGCCAAAAATTCCCAATTTATCAATGAATCATGAGCGCTGAGATGCGCTAAATCACGCGCAATGGCGGCTCAGGTAATCCTGTGCCGCCATTTTTTTTGCATCACAGCCTAGCCGAGTCGATAACGAACCTTTGGTTCCGGCTCGGCTGGGCTGTGTTCATCTTCTTTTGATTAAGGAAATAATGATCTGGAATTGGTAGAAATGTGATATTCGCACTTGGGGTGGTTCTTAGACCAGGATGCACAGGTGTGCATGGCATTTATCATGTAAAGATTCTCCACTGAGCGGTATTCGTACTGCTCATTTGCTAAGGTTTGCCCTGCTCGTGATCAATAAGTGGCAGGATACGACGTCACCTTCATCGTGACCAATCGTTATCTGATCGCTGTTATCTCTTTCATCAGTTAGTGAGGATTCTTTATGTCGTTTGTGCGCGTACTAATTCCAACCTTATTTGCCGCTAGCGGGATGTTGTCCGCTGCTGATGACCTTCGTGTCTTCGTGTTCAGCAAAACCAAAGGGTTTCGCCACGACTCCATTGAAACAGGCATTGCCGCGTTCAAAGAGCTCGGCAAAGAGAGCGGTTTTACCGTTGATGCGAGCGAAGATTCCGCGCTGTTTAATGACGACACGTTGCAAAAATATCGCGCCGTCGTGTGGCTGAATACCACGGGAGATGTGTTAGACGATGCCCAGCAAGGTGCCTTTGAGCGTTATATCAAAGCTGGCGGTGGATATATGGGAGTCCATTCCGCGTCGGACACGGAATACGATTGGGCATGGTATGGTAAAATGGTGGGCGCATATTTTAAGAGTCATCCACAAATCCAAGAGGCGAATCTGAATGTTTTAGATAAAAAACATGGGTCGACGGCCCATCTGTCGGACGTTTGGCGCCGTAAAGATGAATGGTATACTTTCCGTACGCCACCCACAGGCGTTCAGGTATTAATCGATATTGATAAAAATAGTTATACCGGTGGAAACATCAGCGCTAACCAACCGATGTGCTGGTATCATTCGTATGATGGCGGCCGCGCGTTCTACACCGCTGGTGGGCACACGAAAGAAAGTTACAGCGAGCCGGATTTCCGAAAGCATCTCATCGGCGGTATTCAATATGCGATCGGTGATAAACCACTCGATTACAGCAAAGCGCCACCGCAAGAGAGCCGATTTGAAAAGGTGGTTATTTCACGCGAGATGCAGGACCCGATGCAATTTACCATTTTAGGTGATGGCCGCATCGTGGTGGTGGATCGTATGGGAACCGTGCACGTTATTCGTAAAGACGGCACGAGCGTCGCTACCGAAGTCCCCATTTATGCGGTCGAAA
>CANETI010000105.1 GCA_947440715.1 Planctomycetota bacterium
CGAAAAGAAATGAACTTATAATGAGAGCGACGGCAACCAAAACGAGGACGATGGCAAAACCACGCTGGAGCATATTTGCCGGTAAAAAGCGCCCGAAACGACTGCCCATTTCTAACCCGAAAACACCTGATCCGGCAAATAACATCACTAACATGGGGTCCACGGTTTGACCCGCAATAAACGCCGCACTGGCCCCACTCAAACTGACCAGAGCCACAATTAATAATGACGTGGCCGTCGCTTGGCGGATATCAATACCCGCGATCAAAACCAACGCCGGCACCACGACAAATCCACCACCGACACCAAATAAGCCAGAAATTATTCCCGTGGCAAATCCTGCTGGCACCAACAAGCGCATACAATGACTGGTCAATTGTAAACGACCACTGGGATCAAAACGGCACGCTGCTTGCCGTAACATCGCCGTCGCTGGCAAAGGTTGTGAATCGGTCGGCAACGGTCCATGACCTCGCCGCCACATACGCACAGCCACGAACAACGTCAGCAACGCAAAACCCAGGGTAAGTCCGATTGCCGGCACCCATTGCGTGGCCATCGCACCAATCGGCGCACCAATCATTCCCGCCACAGCAAAGATGAGTCCTAAATGCAATTGTAACTGATGCGCACGCCAACGCGCCAACGCACCAACCAATGCCATTATTCCAACTGCGACCAACGACACCAAAACAGCTTCATGGACAGGCAATCGCAATCCATACAGCAAAAACGGCAAAGCTAACATTGTCCCACCGCCGCCGGTAAGTCCGAGAGCGAGGCCGGTGATGATGCCGAAGGTGATGGGGAGGAGCATGGGGCAAAGGTCCGACTGAATGGGTCTGACTTCCAGACTTAAGAGTTCACCGATTCCACGGACATTTCCCAATCAACATCCCCATCATACAAGTATCGGTAATTCCTGCGAAAGTCAGACCCGCACCGACGAAACCTGACAAATAAAACCAATTGGGATGCACGGTAAAACCCAGCGCTACACCAATCATAATCATCACACCTGCAACGATGCGGACTTGACGCTCGAGCGATACGGCGGCTTTTCCACGCACGACGGGTAAACCAGCGCTTGCCCAGGCCTTGGTCCCGCCTTCAACCACAACGCAGTTACATCCGGCTAGGGTTAATTTTTCCGCCGCCATTTTGGCGCGGTTACCCGACTGGCATAATAAATGTACGGTTGCTCCGGCGGGAACAGAAGCCGTTATTTCATCGATATTTAATTGGTCGAGTGGCATCAGTTGCGCACCTTCGGCGTGTAAAGCGCGATATTCCGCTGGTGTACGCACATCAATTAAATGTGCCTGACCTTGGGAATGGCGTTGAAAGGTAGCAGTTGGAGAACTAGAGGATTGAGACATGGATAAGACTCCTAAAAATGGTTTATTTGGCCACACGGGGACGCGGCGCGAGCCCCAAAGCGGCATGTTGTTCACTGGCGTGGCGCTTAACGCCATCGCACATTAATTGACAAAGTTGTGGCAGATCAGGATCGCGCACCGAACAAAAGGCCTGCGTACCTTCGCGACGCACCAGAATAAAACCAACTTGTCGCAGCACCGCGAGGTGTTTGGAAATGGACGCCTGCGCGACACCTAGTTCCTGGGCCAAGGTCGACACATTACATTCGCCCCCCTGCAAGCGCAGCAGGATACGAATTCGTGTTTCGTCAGCCAAGGCACGAAAGCGCTCGGCAATGCGGGAGACCAGTTCGTCGCTTAGTTCCTTCATTTTTATATTCCTATGTTGGAATGTAACGATATTAGAAATATGTCAATGGGTGGATGAGGACTGATTTTGGCGTCCGACGTCCGATGTCTGCCACGATCGGCAGTTAACGCACATACGGATGACCTAACAGCAGCTACAGATAAGGCGGAGCCATTTTACTACGACAACATCACTTGGGGTTATTTCAGACCCGTCGGACATCGGACATCGGACATCGGACCAGTCATATGAAGGCCCCGACTGCGCCCTTCAGGGGTTGTCTCCCCAGCCAAGCCACGATGCTCTCCGCCCCCTGCTTTGCTGGAGCCCGCATGCGTCTGCCGTGGTTGTTCTTATTTATCGTCTGTTTCACCATTAACGCGTCTTGGGCTGTTGAGTCAGCGGTTACTCCGGTTGAAGTGCCAGCATCAGCAACCGTAACAACTACGACAAAGCCAATACTTCCAACGAGTCCAACGGCTGCCGCGCCGGTGTACGCCCAACATCGCTTGGCCAATGAATTAATCGAAGTCCACATTAGTGAATTGCAGGGCTCAATTAAATCCATGGGTTTGGTGAATGAAAAACCAATTCGCTTACGCGCTTGGCAAGAGCAAGCACTTAAAGATTTGGGACGGACACCACCTGAATTTGATAAATCATTATTGGTATTAAACGACTTTAAGAAATTGAGTGGAAAACATAATTGGATTGGCGGGGTCGGTTTACCAAATTCCAACGCACCAGCCTGGAAAATAGTTTCTAGCGAGGCGAATCAAATCACTTTGGGCTACCTCAATGTGGATAAACAAATTGCCTATCGTATATCCTACAATTTGCCCACGAACTCACTGACCGTTCGCACCACTTTCACGGTGGAAAACCTCGGAAAGAACGCTTTCACTCTGCTACCACATGTGTTTCCACTCAATGGCATTCATCAGGACGATATCAGCCAAGACGCTGCTTATTTAGCCCTCGTTTACCACACCGGTGGCAACACAGGTAAAATGGAATCGCTCAGTTTACCCTCAATCAATGGACAACCAACTTCTATTCCGGCTGAACAACTCAATTACGTCTGTTTAAAAAGTCGTTTTTTCGCCGCTTTTTGGCACCCAATTTCATTTCGAGTTAGCGATATACTGACCGAACCAGCCAACGGATCTACATCAACAGCGGTCCCAGTTTCAGCCATCGCAGTAGAGAGCGGTGGCCCTACTTCCGAACCCGGCGGCCCAGATTCAGCAATTCCAAAGGTAGTAGTTGGCGCGATCGGAAATCTAAGTGTCAGCGCATCCGGCTATAGAGATCGGAATCACGCTCACCAATCCTTTATCGATGTCGCTTATCTCGGTTCAAACAATGGTGATATCGCTTTATCCCCAAACCAAAAGATGACTATCGAATGGACACTAACTGTTGCCAGCATGCGCAAAGTTGACGTTGAGCGTCTTAGCGAGATCGATGCCAAAGTCGAATATTCCGACGGTTATTATCGCTTCTTTAAATCATTAGCCTGGCTGCTGACAATCTCACTTGATACTTTGGTGATGGTAGTCGTAAACTACGGTCTCGCCGTAGTGGTGCTCACGCTATTAATTAAATTATTACTCCATCGCACGACCTTCAAACAGCACGAGAGCATGATGAAAATGCA
Source organism: Planctomycetota bacterium (assembly GCA_947440715.1). GTDB lineage: Bacteria > Planctomycetota > UBA11346 > UBA11346 > UBA11346 > BOG-1363. Next base: position 3,389 of record CANETI010000105.1, read on the forward strand.
GAAGCTCGCGCCGGATCTGAAATTATTACAAGAGACATACAAAAACGATAAGCAAAAAATGGCGCAGAAACAAATGGAGCTATGGAAGAAGCATGGCGTCAATCCACTCGGCGGCTGTTTGCCTATTTTAATTCAAATTCCAATTTTCACCGCGCTCTACCTCGCCTTCTGTCACAGTGCTGACATGCGTGGACATGGCTTCCTGTGGATCAACGATCTTACCTTACCGGACCAATTAATTGGTTGGGTGGTCGGAGGCTGGACGCTGTCCTTCAACTTGCTCCCCATCATCTATATTGGTGTCAGCATTTGGATGAGCATGATGCAGAAAATGCCGGTTGGCGGCGATCCGCAACAAGAACAAATGATGAAAATGATGCGCTGGATGCCGGTCCTGTTTGGCGTCATTTTCTATAACTTCCCGTCGGGTTTGGTGCTGTACTTCACCATCAACGCCGTGTTGTCGACCATCGAAATTAAAATGGTGCGCAAGAAACTAGGCATGACCTGAGCCGATGCGTGGATAAGGCCGGCGAACCAACCATTGCCGCCTGCGCTACTGCCAGCGGCAGCATCAGCGCATTGATTCGCATAAGCGGACCAAACGCCTGTGCCATTGCGACACAGGCTGGTTTATCGCTGGGCAGCCCATGGCACCTGCAAACGGGTAGGTGGGCACTTGGCAGCGGTGCCTGTCCTTATCGCTTATTGTTAGCCCGTGCGCCAAAATCATTCACCGGTTATGACTTGATTGAAATTACCATCCCAGGCGCTGCCGATTTAATTGATCGCTGCTTATCAACTTTAATTACCGCCGGTGCTCAACTCGCAGGGCCTGGAGCTTTTGCGCGGCAAGCATTAAGTAACGGACGGCTGACGCTTGATCGCGCCGAAGCGATATTAGCGATTACCCATGCCACCTCCGCAACGGCCGCCACTCAAGCCGTCGCGCGCCTGCGAGCAAAGTTAAGCACTGAATTATCCGTCGTGCGTGATCGTTTACTCTATGCCCGCGCATTGACCGAAGCTGGACTCGACTTCATCGAAGAAGATGACGTACGCGCCTACGATCCGATAGAAATGCGACGCGAATTCACTGAAATGCATCACGTTATTAGTCGTTGGCTCACGGTCGCTGATAGCGATCATGGTGAACCGCTGATTTGCTTGGTCGGTCCAGCCAATGCCGGAAAATCTGCTTTATTTAATACACTGACTGGTGGCCGTGCATTAGTCAGTCATATCCCAGGCACCACCCGCGATTGGTTAGATGGCACTTGGATGATTGGCGACCGACCCGTGCGCGTCATTGATACCGCAGGCTGGTTAACCAACGCTGCCGGACTTGATGCTGAGGGTATCGCCGCCGGACAAAATATCGTTGAATCAGCCGCCATCGTCTTCGCCTGTTCCGCACCCGACGCGCGCCTGGAAGACATCCGTCATTTACCCACCCACACTATTATTTTAGCCACCAAATCCGACCTCGGCACGCTCGACGAACGCGCGACATTACACGTCAGCGCCGCCACTGGCCACGGCTTAGACAAACTCGCCGAACACGTCACCCATGCCTTAGCCGCCGTTGGCACTGATGACCCGCGTCAGCAACGATTATTGCGCGCCGCCGACGCGATTATTAAGAGACTTGCAGCACATTTACCTGGGGATGAATTATTGGCGGAAGACCTCCGTCAAACCGCAGATTATTTAGGCGACCTGTTAGGCATTACGACGCCGGATGATATTTTACATGCGATTTTTGGGCGGTTTTGTATTGGGAAATGAATTGTGGGATAGTCCGGAAATCTGGCTTAGTCCGGAAGTCCGGACTGAACTCCCATAGTCAAATTAAGGTTTCTCCAGCTTCCCAAGAATCGCCTTCGCAACCTCCCCCGCCATCGCTTCTGAACCTGCTGGTTTGAAATGGACATTCTTAGGCAATTGTAATTCGCCTAATTTAGGCGCTATAAAATCGTGCAGATCATTGATCGTTATCTGATGTTTACTCACCACACTGCGTGCGGCGGCATTGTAACGCGCAGCATCAGCAGGATCACGAAATGGGCTAACGCCATCCGGGTACGGAGTCGTTGTTGCAAAAATCAGTTGGGCACCGGTCGCCACTAATTCCGATGTTAATGTCGTCATATTGGACGTGTAGGTTGCCAAGTCCGCTTGCGGGGGATCTTCTGCTTTATTTGAATTCGCCTTGGTCGCCGCATCAACATGTTTCAGGTCGTGTAAACCCCAATTAAAATGAATAACCGCCCACGGCTTATCCATAGGCGGCTTCAGCCATTCTTTAATTCCCGTTAGCCCATGTGTCGTGCCCTGATTATTCCCTGGGGCATGTAAGACGTTTGCCTTGCCTGCTAACAATTTCACCACAAAAGGTGTATAGCCCAAGGAAATAGAATCGCCGATAATTAATATATTCGGCAAAGCAGGATCATATGCCGTCGCACCTTTTTTCGCGCCTTTTCCCTCAGCCGATCCTGATTCCGGAACATACACTTCACCAGCCGATACAGACGATAAGACAAGGTACAAAACCAGCATCGTGTAACCGTGTTGCATGGACATAAATTACTCCGATTTATTGCGTGGAAGCATAAGGTCTCATGTCTACATCGCCGTGATGAAAATAACCACAACCAACTGCGTCAGGTTATGTCGCAGTTTCCTGGCAAACCGCATATCAGGCAATCATCCTTAGCCTTGTGCGTTCATGCTCTGTGCTGCTTTACCCATCGGATCTGCACCGATGGTACCATTGAGGCTATCGATATATTTTATCGATGACACGAGGGCGAGATTGTTGTTCACGTACTGCAAACGTTCATCTAGCCCAAGACGTTTACTCTCATCGATGTGACTTGGCCGAGCCATAAACGTTTTGAGATATGCCGCATGGCGCGTCCATAAAGCAATTTCCCGCTCTTGCTTGACCTGCAGGCGACGACGGTACCAATCTGATGCTAAGAGACTTTCACGAGTAAAGAGTGCGCGCACACTGGGGTCGGTGATGGCTTTGCCATTCCAGTGACCGTGGACCATACAATGCAGCACGGCAGCTAATGGAGGACAGGCTTCTTCGATACTGCCGTCATCGAAATACGCCTGAGCAGCAGCGCCCTGAGACTCGACAATATACTCAATCCCTACCGCGAAGTCGTCCTTATTCTGCAACTCTGGCTTTAGAATATCCTCGCTAAATACCGCCTCTGGCGTATCAAATATTTTACCAAAAAAGGTGTGGACATATTTACTGGTAATGCGATAGCCCAAGCGACTGGCTAAAATTTTTCGCCCTTGATATTCATAATCTAGTAATGGTTCAAGATGGCCTTCACGTATCATCATTGCGGGATCACGATCAGCGACTGGTAAACGACACCACATTTCGGGAATAAGTAAGCTGACATCGTGATCGATCTGAACATTCGGGCCGATATGACCGGTAGCGGACGAAAATCCACTAAATCCACAAAGAATAAAAGACACTAATGCATTATTCAAATCCGCCGTCGCACGTACCGCATTAAAGGGCCCTTTAGTGAGGGCACCTTCGCTTCCAGCACCCGTGGTTGATGGTGATTTGCCCGACAGACTGGCGACAAAGTCCATGAACAATTCTGGGAGCTCTTGATAATGAATGGGGTTATAGACCGCGAGCTGGCGAATACCGGCCTCGTGATCGGGTGGATTATTTCGACGACCAGGCAACACCGCATTGACTGGGTGAAGCACGGCCTCGTCGGCTTTTAAGCGACGGAATAAACGTGAACTGACACCCGCCAAATAACGCGCGCGGTGGGCCACTAAATCTGGGCGGACCTGTAAATAACGTGGATTTTTTGTCGGCTTGCCATCAACAATGCGCGGATGAGCTGAAGACACTAACCAACTGCCATCAACAGCAGCTTTGACAATGCGATCATGCATGGGAGAGGTGAATTTTTCCAGACCAATAACATCGTCAACCAAGCCTTTTACCATGCTGTGGTCTAACGGTTCGAAATTCGAACAGAACAATCCATCACGCGCCATATCGGCTTCGGTTTGTTTATCATACCCACGATGAATGGCCTCGTCAGGACGTTGGAACAAACGATATTCGCAATTCTTCACTAATTTTACACTGGATTGCTTATGATCACCAAGGCTTGGCAATAATGAACTTGGCACCACGACGGATGCCGAAATATCATCTTCCATCTGCACTTTTTCTGCGGCAATAAAATCCTGCCGCAATTTAAAAGTCCGCCATGATCCTTGCTGAGTCAGCCCAACGCGCAGATAACTTGCGACGATGCGGCGATCACCATATTTTATTTCATGTCCAGAACGACCATTCACTACGTCCACATTAAATTGATTACGCCAATCATGACCCCAACTTGCTTGGTAAAAGCGTTTTATGATAAACGTCAATGCACGAATATGTGGCGGTATGGTTTCCAGCCACGCATTATAGGTATCAGTAAATTCTCCCGGCGAAGGCGTCAACATTTTGATCACCGAACCCAGTGATCGTTTCTCTGATAATATCGGACGCGATGGGCGTGCGGCATAATCGTGGCGCAAATGTTGCAGCATGCGATCGCTGTAGTCGCGACGGCACAA